>JBOGJB010000259.1:0-19369 GCA_050745085.1 Vicinamibacterales bacterium | reverse complement strand
TCTACGTCGCGGTCCCGCTGAGCCGGCGCGGCGGGAATCGTGGCCCGCTGTCGCCGCGTGCGATCGTGAGCCTGGCCGAGGCGCCGCCGCCCGCAGGGGGCGTGCGCGCCCAGCACGACGCCACGGCGATCACCGTGGACTGGCTGCCCACCACGCCGGCTCCGTCCGGCTACAACGTGTACGAAACGAAGGACGGGGGGGCCGGGGCCGCGCCGCTCAACGCGGCGCCGCTCAAGACGCCGCCGTACACCGACGCGCGGCTCGCGTTCGGCGTCGAACGCTGCTACGTCGTCCGCGCGGTGGCGGCGATTGAGGGAGGCGTGGTCGAAGGCGACAGCTCAGCCCCCGCGTGCGTGACGCCGCGCGACACGTTCGCGCCGGCGGCGCCAACCGGTCTCACCGTGGTCGGCGGTCAGGGGGTCATCAGCCTCATCTGGGACGCGAACGCCGAGCCGGATCTCGCCGGCTATCTGATCTTGCGCGGCGAGGCGCCAGGTGAGAAACTGACCGCGCTCACCCCGGCGCCGATCCGCGAGACGACGTATCGAGATGAGAGCGTGAAACCGGGCGTGCGCTACGTCTACGTTGTCGTTGCGGTCGACACTGCGACGCCGCGGAACGTCAGCGCGCAGGCGCGCGTGGAAGAGATCGCTCGCTAGTGCATCGCATCTACCGCATCGAACACGACGGCGCGCCCCGCTACGCGATCGAGCGGGATGGCCGGTGGCGGCTGGCGAGCGGCACGCCGTTCGACGGCCTGCGCGAGGAAGAGGCGATCGACGCGACAGCGACCCGTATCCTGGCTCCGGTCGTGCCGTCGAAGATCGTCGCGATCGGGCTGAACTACAAGGACCACGCCGCCGAGCAGAACAAGCCGCTGCCGAAGGAACCGATGATGTTCATCAAGCCGTCGACGGCGGTCGTCGGTCCCGGCGACGCTATCCGCGTAGCGCCGGCGATGGGACGTGTGGATCACGAAGCCGAGGCGGGCGTGGTGATCGCGCGGCGCGCGTACCGCGTGCCGGCGGCGCAGGCGCACGACTACGTGCTCGGCCTGACGTGCGTCAACGACGTCACCGCGCGGGAGCTGCAGGCGAGGGATATCCAGTACACGCGCGCGAAAGGATTCGACACGTTCGCGCCGATCGGCCCGTGCATCGCCGCCGGGAACCTGGGATTCGCAGGCCGCGACGTCGCGGTTGAGGGTTGGGTCAACGGCGACCGCCGTCAGTCCTCCTCCACCCGCGAGCTGATCTTCGACATCCCCGCGCTCATCGCGTTCGTGTCGTCGGTCATGACGCTCCTGCCGGGGGACGTCATCTCGACCGGAACGCCGTCCGGCATCGGCCCGATCCGGCCCGGCGACGTGGTCACGATCAAAGTTGCCGGCGTCGGCGAGCTGTCGAATCCCGTGGAGGTTCTATGAAGATCTTCATTGATACAGGCAACCTGAAAGAGATCGAGGCGCTCGTCCCGCTCGGCATCATCGACGGCATCACGACCAACCCGTCACTCCTGGCGAAGGAGAGCGCCGACCCGCGCGAGATTCTGAAAAAGATCTGCCGCACCGTGAAAGGGCCCGTGAGCGCCGAAGTGGTCGCGACCGACGCCGACGGCATGGTCCGCGAAGGGCGCGAGCTCGCCGGAATCGACGAGCACATCGTCGTCAAGGTGCCCTTCACGAAGGAAGGCGTAAAAGCGTGCAAGCGCCTGTCGGAGGAAGGGACGCGCGTCAACGTGACGCTCGTGTTCTCGGCGACGCAGGCGCTGATCGCCGCGAAGGTCGGCGCGACCTTCGTTAGCCCGTTCGTCGGCCGGCTCGACGATATCGCCACCGGCGGCATGGACCTCGTCCGCCAGATCGTCGAGATCTACACGCAGTACGACTTCCGCACGGAGATCCTCGTCGCGAGCGTCCGTCATCCGCTTCACGTCGTTGAGGCCGCGCGCATGGGCGCGGACGTCTGCACGTGCCCGGCCACGATCATCGAGGCGATGTTCAAGCATCCGCTGACGGACATCGGGCTCGAGAAATTCCTCAAGGACTGGGAGAAGGCACAGGGTGCAAGGGTATAAGGGGATGAGCACGCGCAAGACCCTGGGCGACCTCGAGAAGCGCGCGGAACTCGGCGGCGGCGAAGAGCGCCGCAAGCGCCAGCACGACGGGGGCAAGCTCACCGCGCGCGAGCGGATCGATCTGTTGTTCGACACCGGCACGTTCGAGGAGATCGACAAGCTCGTCACGCACCGCTGCCGGGACTTCGGGATGGCCGACCAGGTCATCCCCGGCGACGGGGTCGTCTCCGGGCACGGCCGGATCGACGGCCGGCAGGTGTTCGCGTTCGCGCAGGACTTCACCGTGGTCGGCGGGTCGTTGTCGGAGACCAACGCCGCGAAGATCGTGAAGATCATGGACCTGGCGCTCAAGATGGGGGCGCCGATCGTCGGGTTGAACGATTCGGGCGGCGCGCGGATCCAGGAAGGCGTCCTGTCGCTCGGCGGCTACGCCGACATCTTTCTTCGCAACACGCTCGCCTCCGGCGTCATCCCGCAGATCTCCGCGATCATGGGCCCGTGCGCCGGCGGCGCGGTCTACTCGCCGGCGATCACCGACTTCAACATCATGGTCGAGGGGACGAGCTACATGTTCGTCACCGGGCCGGACGTGATCAAGACGGTGACGCACGAGGAAGTGACCAAGGAGCAGCTCGGCGGCGCGATGACGCACAACGAGTTGAGCGGCGTCGCGCATTTTGCGGTCGCGAACGATCGGGACTGCCTGCAGCTCATTCGCGAGCTGCTCGGGTACCTGCCGAGCAACAACATGGAGGACGCGCCCCGCGTCGAGTCCCCGGATCCGGACGACCGCGAGGATGACGCGCTCGATCGGCTCGTCCCGGACTCGCCGAACCAGCCGTACGACATGCATGCCCTCATTCAGGCGGTCGTGGACGAGGGAGCGTTTCTGGAGGTCCACCGGCACTACGCGCGCAACATCGTCGTGGGGTTCGCGCGCCTCGGCGGGCGCCCGGTCGGCCTCGTCGCGAACCAGCCGGCGATGCTGGCGGGCACGCTCGACATCGACGCGTCGGTCAAGGGAGCGCGGTTCGTGCGTTTCTGCGACGCGTTCAACATCCCCCTGGTGACCTTCGAGGACGTCCCCGGCTTTCTGCCCGGCACGCGGCAGGAGTACGGCGGCATCATCCGCCACGGCGCCAAGCTGCTCTACGCGTTCGCCGAAGCGACGGTGCCGAAGGTGACGGTCATCACGCGCAAGGCGTACGGCGGCGCGTACTGCGTCATGGCCAGCAAGCACATCTGGACCGACTTCAACTACGCCTGGCCGAGCGCCGAGATCGCGGTGATGGGGCCCGAGGGGGCGGTCAACATACTCTACAAGCGCGAGCTCGATCACGCGAAGGACCCGGCCGCGGTCCGCGCGCAGAAGGTCGCCGAGTTCCGAGAGAAGTTCGCCAATCCGTACGTCGCCGCTTCACGCGGCTTCGTGGACGAAATCATCGAGCCACGGACGACCAGGCCGAAGCTGATCGCCGCGCTGGCGAGCCTCGAGAACAAGCGCGACAAGAACCCGCCGAAAAAGCACGGAAACATTCCGCTCTGACGTAGAATCGTCTAAGTTCGCTCCCTCCATGAAGATACTGGTAGCCAACCGCGGCGAGATCGCTGTGCGCGTGATGCGCGCGTGCCGTGAAATGGGCCTGACGAGCGTCGCGGTGTACTCCGATTGCGACCGCGCCGCCCTCCACGTGCGCTACGCGGACGAGGCCCATCACATCGGCCCGAGCCCGGCCTCCGAGAGCTACCTGCGGATCGATCGGTTGCTCGACATCGCGAAGCGATCCGGCGCGGAAGCGGTCCATCCCGGCTACGGGTTCCTCGCCGAGAACGCGGCGTTCGCGCAGGCCTGCCGCGACGCCGGGCTCGTGTTTATCGGCCCGTCTCCCGCCGTCATCGCGATGATGGGGAGCAAAACGACGGCGCGCCTGGCGGCGATCCGCGCCGGCCTCTCCGTCGTGCCCGGCGTCGAGGAGCCGTTCGGCCCCGATGCGTCGATCGACGCGATCGCCAAGGCGGCGGAATCGATCGGGTATCCCGTGCTCGTCAAGGCGGTAGCCGGCGGCGGCGGCAGGGGCATGCGCACCGTGACGACCCCCGACGATCTTGCGGCGGCCGTGCGCGCCGCGCGCGGCGAGGCGGGATCCGCCTTCGGCGACGCCGCGGTCTATCTCGAGCGCCGCCTCGAACGGCCGCGCCACGTCGAGATCCAGCTCCTCGCCGATCACCACGGGACGGTGGTCCCGTTTGTCGAGCGCGAGTGCTCGATCCAGCGCCGCCACCAGAAGGTCGTCGAAGAGTCGCCGTCGCTGGCGGTGACGCCCGAGCTGCGCCGGGCGATGGCGTCGCAGGCGGCGTCGCTTGCGCGCGCCGTCGGCTACACGAACGCCGGCACGATAGAGTGCCTGCTCGACGCGGACGGGCGGCCCTACTTCCTCGAGATGAACGCCCGCCTGCAGGTCGAGCATCCGGTGACCGAGATGGTGACCGGGGTGGACCTCGTCCAATGGCAGATCCGGATCGCGCGCGGCGACACGCTGGATCTCGACCCCGAGCGCGCGATCGCGCCGCGCGGCCACGCGATCGAGTGCCGCATCTACGCCGAGGATCCGGATCGGCAGTTCATGCCGTCGCCGGGCACGATCGTGTCCCTGCGCGTCCCGTCGGGACCGGGCATCCGCGACGACAGCGGCGTGACCGCCGGGTCGATGGTCCCCGTCTTCTACGACTCGATGATTTCCAAGCTCGTCGGCTGGGGCGCCGACCGGCCGCAGGCGATTGCGCGGCTGCGCCGGGCCCTGACCGAGTACCAGGTCCTCGGCGTCCGGACGACGGTGCCGTTCTTCCGGTGGCTGCTGGCGCAGCCGGACTTCGAGACCGGGCGGTTCGACACGACGTACGTCGATCGCGTGCTGGCGGCGCGCGCCCAGCCGTTCGCGCCTGTGTCCGAGGGAGACGAGGAGATCGCGGCGCTGGCGGCGGCGCTGGACGCGTACTTCCGCATCAGCGCCGCGGGCACCGCCCGGCCCCCCGCGAAGACGGACGGCGCCTGGAAGCGCGCGGCGCGCCTCGAAGGGCTCCGCTCGTGACGGCCAGCTTCGAGGTCGATATCAACGGCCGAACGCGGACGATCGCGGTCGAGCGGGTCGGTCCGGCCGAGGGGGGCCGGTTTCACGTCAATACTGATGGGCGCATCCGCGTCGTCGATGCCCGCCGCGACGCCGGCGGCCGGCTCTCCCTGCTCTTTCCGGAGGAGGGCGGAGCGAGCCACGATGTCGCGCTCGTGCCGTCCGGGCCGGGGGAACTGACCGTCCATCTGGCGGCGGGCAGCCTGCAGGCCGTGGTCAACGGCCGGCGGGCGCGACGGCTGGCGGATGCCGGAGCGGTGGCGGGTGAGGGCGAGCAGCGCATCGCCGCGCCGATGCCGGGACGGGTCGTCCGCGTCCTGGTCGCCCCCGGCGACGAGGTCTCCCCGCGCCAGCCGCTCGTCGTGGTCGAGGCGATGAAGATGGAGAACGAGCTGTCGGCGTCGCGCGCCGGGCGCGTCAAGGACGTCCAGGTGCGTGAAGGGACGTCGGTCGAGGCGGGGAAGTTGCTGGTGATTGTCGGATAACGGAGGTCGCTCCGCCTCCTCCGCGATCGTAGGCAGAGTAGTGCACGAAAAAGAAGTCGCGCAGAGTCCGAAGCCCCCAGGCATGCTTCGCCGCGGGTGGCGGCGCGCCACCCGTCCGCTCGCGCTCATCGCGGCGATTCTGGCGGCCTTCCTCATCGCGACCTTCACGATCGATCTCGGACCGGCGCTGCGTGGCCGCGCCGAGCGCGCGGCGACGAGCTACCTCAAACGCGACGTCCGCATCGGCCGCCTCTACGCGCGGCTGATCCCCGGACGCTTCGGCGTCGAAGACCTCGTTATCAGCGGCCTCGAGCCGGGCCACCGTCCGTTCCTCACCGCGAAGCGCATCGACGTGGAGCTGCCGTGGTGGTCGGCGTTCAGCGGCGAGATCTTGATCCGCTCGGTCACGATGACCGACTGGAAGATGGTGATCGAGACCTTCCCGGGCAACCGGCACAACTTTCCGCGCTTCGTGCCGGAGCGGCGCGAGCCGCGCGGGCCGCGCCGCTGGGTGACCACGCTGCAGTATGTTCAGACCTCCCGCGGGGAGCTGCTCTTCGACGACCACGTGACGCCGTGGAGCACGCACGCGCCCAACCTCAGCGTCGCCGTGTTCCGCGTCCCTGACGGGTACCGCGGGCGCGCGGAGTTCTCCAAGGGCACCGTCCGCATCCAGGCGTACGAGCCGATGTGGGCCGAGATGCGATCGACGTTCAAGATCGACGGCGGCATCGTGAAGTTCGACCGCATCGATCTCCGGACCGACGGCGCACGGTCGAACCTGACCGGGCAGGTCGATCTGGGGCGCTGGCCGGAGCAGACCTACCGCGTCAGGTCGCGCATCGACTTCCCGCGCATGCGCGAGCTGTTCTTCGCGCGCGATCGATTCACGCTCTTCGGCGATGGGGATTTCACCGGTACGTTCCGCATGTTCAGGGGCGGACGGGAGCTGAAGGGGACCTTCTCGAGCCCGCTCGCAGGCGTCAACGAGTACCGCTTTCCGGATTTGAAGGGCAACGTCGTCTGGGTGCCGGACCGCGTGGACGTGCCGCACGCGACAGCGCGAGTGTTCGGTGGAGCCTCCGCCTTCACGTATCGGATGTGGAAGCCTGCCGGCGCGACGCGCTGGCGGGCGCGCTGGGACGCGTCCTACGAGAACGTCGATCTCACGCAGTTCACCGATTTTCTCGACACGAAGGGGTTGCGCATCGCCGGCCGGGCGACGGGGCGCAACCTGCTCGAGTGGCCGCTCGGGCGGTTCGCCGAGGGCACGGGTGAAGGAGAGGTACGAGTGGACGCGCCGCCGGGGACGCACCTCCAGGGGCGCGGGCTGACGCGCGCGGCGCTCGCAGACCAGGAAACGGCCGGCCCCTCATCCGGGCCGTTCAACCCGCAGCGTCCGCTCGGCTACGTCCCGGCAGGCGGCGCGATCCGGTATCGCGTCGGGCCGGAGTGGATCGATCTCGATCAAAGTTGGGCGGCGACGTCGCGGACCTACGTCGAGTTCAGCGGCCGCACGGCGTACGGCGAGCGCTCGCAGATCCCGTTCCATGTCACAAGCTCCGACTGGCAGGAAAGCGATCGCTTGATGGTCGGCATCCTCACGGCATTCGCATCGAGCGCCTCGGCCGTGCCCGTCGGCGGGTACGGCGAGTTCGACGGCGTGATGACGAAGTCGTTCACGAAGCCGCTCATCGAAGGTGTGTTCGACGGCGACGGCCTGCGCGCGTGGAACGTCCGCTGGGGCCGCGGCCGCGCGAACGTCGCCATTGAGAACGGTTACGCGAACGTGACCGAAGGCCTCATTACCGACGGCCCCTCGGAGATCCGCGTGTCGTCCGGCCGCTTCTCGCTCGGCTATCCGCGCCGGGACGGCGGCGAGGAAATCGACGCGCGCGTCTCGATCGCGCGCCGCCCGCTCGCGGACTTGCGCGCGGCGTTCGAGCTCCACGACTACCCGGTCGAGGGGTTCGTATCCGGGGAGTTCCATCTGTTCGGCAAGTACGAAACGCCGAACGGCTTCGGCCGCATGACGATTGACCACGGCGTGGCGTACGGGGAGACGTTCGAAACCGCACGCGCGGGGCTGCGCTTCGAGGGCGCCGGGGTTCGCCTCGACGGCATCGACGTGCGGAAGGGCAGCGGCACGATGACCGGCGCCGCCTACGTGGGGTGGAACGGGACATACTCGTTCGACGCCGACGGCCGGCGCCTTCCGGTCGAGCGCATGGAGGTTCTCGCCTTTCCAGTCGCGCCGCTCTCCGGGATGCTGCAGTTCACCGCGACAGGCAGCGGCACGTTCGAGGTGCCGCGGTACGACGTCCGCGCGCGCATCGACGACCTGTTCGCCGGCGACGAGGGGATCGGACAGGTCACGACGCGGCTCGGCGTCCGCGGCGAGCTGCTGACGATCGAGCTGGAAGCCGCGTCGCCGCGCCTCTCGGTCTCCGGATCCGGCCGAATCGCGCTGACGCCGGAGTCGGATGCCGAGCTGTCGTTCCGCTTCGTGGACAGCTCGCTCGATCCATACGTGCGGTTCCTCGTGCCGCAGATGTCGCCGTTCACGACCGCCGTCGTGAGCGGATCGGTCCGCGTCGCCGGCCAGCTCAGCGACGTCGATCATCTGCTGGTCGACACGACCGTCGACGATCTCCAGCTCAAGCTGTTCGACTATCGTGTCCGCAACGAGCGTCCGATCCGGCTCGCGCTGGACCGGCACGTCGCCCGCATCGGCCAGCTGCGCCTCGCGGGCGACGGGACCCAGCTCGACCTCTCCGGCGAGATCGGCCTGCACGATCGCCAGGTCGCGCTCCGGGCGACCGGCGACGCGAGCCTCGGGCTGCTGCAGGGCTTCTTCCGCGACATCCGGAGCGCGGGGACCGCCGAGATCGTCGCCGAGGTGAAGGGATCGCTCGACGAGCCGGTCTTCTCCGGACGCGCGGCGATCGCCAACGGCCGCGTCCGCCATTTCTCGCTGCCGCACGGGCTCGACGGGATCAACGGCCGCCTGTCGTTCGACGCGGCCGGTGTGCGGGTGGACGATCTCGTCGCGCGGCTCGGCGGAGGCGACGTGCGCTTCGCCGGGCGGGTCGGTGTCAAGGGATTCCAGCCGGGCGATCTGAACCTGACCGCCACCGGCGACCGCATGCGTCTTCGATATCCGGAAGGCTTCATCTCGGTCGTCGACGCCGATCTCGCGCTGCGCGGCCCGTTCGCCGGCCCGACGCTCGCCGGGACAGTCACCGTGCGAAGCGCCACGTGGACGCGGCGGTTCGAGACGACGGCCGGGCTGTTCAATCTCGGGGGGGACAATGTGCCTTCGCCGCCCGCGGACCCGTCCGCGCTCCCCGTTCGCTTCGACGTCCGCATCGTCGCCCCGTCGACGCTGCGCGTGGAAAACAACATCGCGCGGATCGTCTCGAGCGCCGACCTGACGCTCTCCGGGACCTACGATCGTCCGCTGCTCTTCGGGCACGCGAACATCGAGCGGGGCGAGCTGTTCTTCGAGGGGAACCGGTATCTCGTCACGCGCGGATCCATCGATTTCGCGAACCCGACAAAGATCGAGCCGTTCTTCGACATCGAGGCCGAGACCCGCGTGCGGGTGCCGGGTCAGACCTATCGCGTCACGGTCAGCGTCTCCGGCACGGCGGACAAGATGGCCCCGAATCTGACGTCTGATCCCCCGCTTCCGGAGGTCGACGTCCTGTCGCTGCTGCTCGGCGAAGCGCCGGACCCGCTCCGCGCCGAGATCGAGTCGCTGCGGTCGCCCCAGGAGTCGGAGGAGCAGATCCTGCAGATGCTCGGCGCGCGGCTGATCGCGAACCCTGTGGCGGCGCCGGTCGGCCGCGCGGTCGAGCAGACTTTCGGCGTGGATACCGTCCAGATCACGCCGCTCATCGGCGACCTCAACCTGCAGTCGGTCAACGCGGCGGCGCGCCTGACGATCGGCAAGCGCATCTCGAACCGGATCTTCGTGACCTACTCACGCGCGCTCGGCCAGTCGCGATCCGACCAGATCATTCTGCTCGAGTACGACCACAGCGATCGCGTGTCGTACGTCGTGTCGCGCAACGAGGACGGCACGTATGCGATAGACTTCCGGGTGCGCCACACCTTCTGATGCTCCCGTCGACTCACCTGCCGGCTCGCTCGGGGCAGGGAGCTGCTCTGGCCGCCGCGCTCATCGCCCTCCTCCCCTGGCTCGGTCATGCCCAGTCCTCGCCCGCGGCGCCGTATGCGGGACGGCCGGTGGCGTCGGTCCGGATCGAGGTTGAGGGGCGCGAGAGCGAAGAGCCGGCCCTCGCCGACCTCGTCGAGACGAAGGCCGGCGCGCCGCTGTCGCTGCAGGCCGTGCGCGAATCGATCGCGCATCTGTACAGCCTCCGCCGGTTCGAGAACGTCGAGGTGCACGCCGAGGACGCGGGCGCGGGGGTCGCGCTCCGCTACAACCTGATTCCGATCCACGCCGTCGAGCGGGTCGACTTCCAGGGCGACCTCGGCCTGGGCAAAGGGGACCTGCGCCGCCATGTCGTCGAGCGCTTCGGGACGGCGCCTCCGGCGGGACGGGCCGCAGCGGCAGCCCGCGCGCTCGAGCAGCTCCTGGCGGATCGCGGCTACCTTCGGGCGCGCGTGACGCCGGAGATCCAGCTCGAGCACAATCCGGACCGGACGGTCCTCATCTTCGCGGTCGAGGCGGGTCCGCGCGCGCGGGTGGGCACAGTGGCGATCGATGGCATCCCGGACCCGGAGCGCGCGGCGTTCGCAGGCCGGCTCGGACTGGTGGCGGGAGGCGTCTACGATCCGTTCGAGCTCGAACGAAAGATCACCGAACGGGTGCAGGACCTGCGCGACGATCGCTACTACGAGGCCCGGGTTCCGTACGCCTCGCGGTCGCGCGACGACGGCACCCTCGTCGACGTGACGGTGACCGTCGTCCGCGGGCCGCTCGTGCGGGTCGTTTACGACGGCGACCCGCTGCCGAAAGATCGGCTGGAGGATCTCGTGCCGATCGAGCGCGAAGGATCCGCCGACCAGGACCTCGTCGAGGATTCCGAGCGCCGGATCGCCGCGTACCTCCACGGGCAGGGCTACTGGAAGGCGCAGGTCTCCGCCGACCGCGTCGAGCGCGGGCCCGAGCTGCTCATGGTGTTCCTCGTCAGTCGCGGCCCGAAGTACGTCATCGACAGCGTCGAGATCTCGGGGAACGGGAGCATGCCGACCGAGACGCTCCAGAAGCACGTGCACATCGAGCGCGGCAGCCCGTTCGTCGATGCCACGCTCGAGTCGGACGCCGCGGCGATCAAGGAGCTGTACCGGTCGCAGGGGTTCAACAACGTCGCCGTGACGCCGGCGCGGATCGAGATCGGGGAGGCACCGGTCGACGGCGTCGGCCACATCGCCGTCGGCTTCGCGATCGCGGAGGGAACCCGGACGACGGTCCGATCGATTCGTCTCGACGGGAACGCCGGCGTCAGCGAGGGGGAGCTTCGCGCGCGAATGAAGGTGCTGCCGGGACAGCCTTACTACGTGCCGGCGATCGCGGCCGATCGCGATGCCATGCTGATCGAGTACGCGAATCGCGGATACCAGGAAACCTCGGTTCAGGTCGTACCGGGCTTCTCGGAGGATCGCACCTCCGCCGAGCTCGTCTACAGAATCGTCGAAGGCCCTGTCGTCCACGTCGACCACATCCTCGTCGTCGGCAACCGCCGCACCAGCGAGGAGACCATCCGCAACGAGCTGCTCGTCCGGCCAGGCGACCCGCTCGGGTATGACAACCTGCTTGACAGCCGGCGCCGGCTCATCGCGCTCGGTCTCTTCCGGCGCGTCGAGATCACGCAGGTCCCGCACGGCGTGGACCGCCGCGATCTGATTGTCACCGTGGACGAAGCGGAGCCGACGACGATAGGCGTCGGCGGAGGCATCGAGGCGGACACGCAGACCGTCCTCGGGGCGAACGGGCTGGCGGAGGAGCGGATCGAAGTGGCGCCGCGCGGCTTCTTCGAGATCGGCCGGCGCAACCTCGGCGGCAAGAACCGATCGATCAACTTCAGCACGCGGGTCAGCTTCCGCCCCAGAGGAGAAACGTTCGCTCAGACAGAGGGGGGCGGGTACGGCTTGAACGAATACCGCGTCCTGACGACCTATCGCGAGCCCCGCGCGTTCGGGCGGCGGGTGGACGTCTCGCTCGTCACGTTCGCGGAACAGGCGATCCGGACGACGTTCAACTTCCGGCGGATCGGGTTCAACGCCGACGCCGTTCGCCTGCTGTCGCCGAGGGTCCGCGTCAACGGGCGATACAGTCTCGGACGCACGAAGCTGTTCGACGAGCGCATCCCGCCCGAGGACGAGCTGCCGGTCGACCGGCTGTTCCCGCGGGTGCGCCTGTCGAGTTTCGCCGGCGCGCTCTTCCGCGACACGCGGGACGACATCCTCGATCCGTCGCGAGGATCGACGCAGGGATTCGACGCGGAGCTGGCGGCGCGCGCGATTGGATCGGAGCTCGGGTTTGCGAAGACCTTCGGCCAGGCGTCGTTCTACCGTCAACTCTCCCGGGCGCCGCGGATCGTGTTCGCCGGTGCCGCGCGCCTCGGGCTCGCCGCCGGTTTCCTGCGCGAGGTCGCGAACCCGGACGCCGTGAACAACCCGGATGCCGACCCTACGATTACCGTTCGGGAGCTGCCGGCGAGCGAGCGCTTCTTCGCCGGCGGGAGCACGACGGTCCGTGGCTTCGCGCAGGACAAGCTGGGGGCTTCGGGGACGATCAGCGACCAGGGCTTCCCGCTGGGAGGCAACGCCCTCATCATCCTGAACGCTGAAGTGCGGGCGCGGCTGTTTGGTGCTCTGGACGGAGCGGCGTTTCTCGATGCGGGGAACGTGTTCGAGAAGGCGTCGGACATCGACCTCGGCGAGATCCGCGCGAGTGTCGGAGTCGGCCTCAGGTACCAGTCGCCAATCGGGCCTATCCGGGTCGATGTCGGGTTCAAGCTGGGTCGCCGGGAGCTGTCCCCGGGGCGGTTCGAAGCCCCGGCCGCGTTTCACCTGTCGGTCGGACAGGCATTCTGAATGCACCAGTCAATGCCGAATGCCGAAGGCCGAATGCCGAAAGGGACTGCACTCGCAACTGCGATCGCGCTGGTGGTGGCTCTGAACGTCGCGCGCGGCGAGATCATCGATCGCGTGCTCGCGGTCGTGAACGGCGTGATGCTCACGCAGACGGACGTGTACGGCGCGATGGCGTTCGGGCTGGTCGATCTCGGCGGAGGCCAGGGATCGGAGGCCCCTGACCCGATCCAGCCGGCGCTCGACCGGCTCATCGAGCGGGAGCTGGTGCTCGCTGAAGTGAATCGCTACGCGCCGCCCGAGCCGCCCGAGGCGGAGATCACGGCCCGCGCGGCCGCCGTCCGCGCGCGGTTTCCGTCGCCCGAGGCGTATCAACGCGCGCTCGCGTCCACCGGCTACACGGACGAGCGTGTCCGCGCCGTCGCTCGCGACGCGATCCGGATCGACACCTATCTCGCTCAGCGCTTCGGAGGCTCGGTCCAGCCGGCCGATCGCCAAATCCTCATCGCGGACTGGAAAGCAGGGCTTCGCCGCCGCGCCGACGTCACCATTCAATATCAGCCTCGCGCTCGGATGTAGCTCGGATGGACGTCGCGCCTCCTAGCCCCGCCCGACGGTCATGAATGCGTGCCGGACGATCTCCAGCACGTTGAATCCGGCGTGGCTGACCGCCGGAGCCACAACGCTCCGGCGCCAGAGATAGATGCCGCCCCAGAACGCGCCGAGCGTACCTGTGGCGATCGCAACGTCCTGTCCTTGGTGCAGATGTCCCAGTCCGAAGACCAGACTGAAGATCGTGAGGCCGAGGATGGCGCCGCCGAGCCGCTGCTCGAACCGGTGCAGGATGAACGCGCGCTGAATCTCCTCGCGTAGCCCGCCCGCAACGATCACCACGACGCCGAAGAGCAGGCGGTTCAAGTCCGAGGTCAGCAGGTCCTCGAGTGGATTGTGCGGCACGTTCCTCAGCCACGGCGCGAAAGACAGGATCAATCCCAGGACGATCACGGCGATGAGGAACGCCGCCGGAACGAATGCGAGGCCGAGCACCGCCTCGCGTGCAGAAGGACGCCCGCCGGCGAGCACGTCCCGGACCCGCTCGCGGTGCGCGCGCAGGAACAGCAGCACGAGCCCGACGACGAGCACGGCGTCGGCGAGCGAGAGCGCCATCACGAAGACAATCGACAGCCGTCCCCCCGCGTCCTGGGCGCCGAGCCCCATCGCCTGCAGGAAGCCGATCACCGCTATCTGAGTGGGAAAACCGGAGCAGAGCAAGACTTCGAGGACAGCTGTACCGCGGGTAAGCGTGGACGGGGGGGAAATGGACGGCGGGGAATTGTCAAATGGGGGATCGTGAATTTCAGGATTCATTGCCGATTGAGAATTGACGATCGACGATTATTGACGATTCATTGACTCATCGACGATTCAGATCGGCAATCGTCAATAATCGTCAAGCCCCAATTCTCAATCAGCAATCAATTCGGCGATTGCCAATTCCCAATCTGGCAATGCTTATTTCACCGGAACGCGCACGATGACCGGCTCCAGGAGCTTCACGCTGAAATCCGCTCCCGGCCCGAACCGGATCTCCTTGCCGCGCGTGCTTAGCACGACGCCCGTCCCGGCGGCGCCGCCGATGGCCGCCCCCTTGGCCGCGCCGTCGCCGCCGCCGACGATCCCCCCGATCACGGCACCGGCGCCCGCCGGGATGCCGATCTTCGCGGCGTCCTTCTTCTTCGTGCCAGGCGCCTCGCGCGCGATTACACCGGTGCGGATGTCCAGCCGGGCGTCGCGGCCCGCTGGCTCGATCGAGTCGAACCGGAAGCCGACCCGCGCCCGTCCCTTGACGCGCGCCGAGCGCCGCGCCTCGGTCACCGTCCCGCGGAGCGCGCTTCCGGCGGGCAGCGCCTCGACACCGTCGATCACGATCGCCCGGCGCAGCCGCGCGCGCACCGGATCTTCCACCGAGCTCGTGTCGGACGCGACGGTCGACTGCAGCTCGATTGGCAGCACCGTCCCGGCCGGAACCGTCACGTCGCGGAACGCCGGCTCGCGCGACAGCAGCTTCTCGATAGGATTTCTGCTGTCGCTTTTCGCCGCCGCCGTTCCGGCCGCGCCAGCCGCATCTCCCGCCGACGCGGCCGAGGGAACCGCGGGAGTCGACGCATCCGTCGCGGGCGCCGCAGCCTGACCGCCGCAGGCGGCCGCACAAAAAGCCACCGACAGAATCAGTAATGGTGTACGCATATCTGTAAAAGCTCCTCCGTCACCGCAACGTGCAATGGGCGTACCAGAGCGGACGGTGGTACACTGGACCACTTAGCATGGATGCCGTGTCTCCAGGAGAGCGCGTCCTCATCGTCGAGGACGAAGTGGCCACGCGCGCGGGTCTGACCGAGCTCGTCCGTTCGTGGGGCTTCCAAGCGGAGGACGCCGCCGACGGCGAGGAAGCGCTGCAGAAGGTCACCTCGTTCCGTCCTGCCATCATCGTGACCGATCTCGTCATGCCGCGCCTCGACGGGCTGGGCCTGCTGCGCGCGCTCGAGGATCAGCTCGCCGACCTGAGCGTGATTCTGCTGACCGCGCAGGGAACGGTGGAGAGCGCGGTCGAGGCGCTGAAGCAAGGGGCGTACGACTACCTCACCAAGCCCGTGGACACGCAGCGGCTGCGCATCCTGCTCGACAAGGCGGTCGAGCGGCAGGAGACGCTGCGGGAAGTCCGGATCCTTCGGCGGCAACTTCGTGAGCAGGGGAGCTACGGCCGGATCGTCGGCAACAGCCCGGGAATTCGGGCTGTGTACCGGACGCTCGAGCAGGCGGCCCCTACCGCCGCGTCGGTGCTCATCTCCGGGGAGTCGGGCACCGGCAAGGAGCTGATCGCGCAGACGATCCACGAGCTGAGCCCTCGCGCGTCGCATCCCTACGTCGGGATCAACTGCGCGGCGATTCCGGAAACGCTGCTCGAGAGCGAGATCTTCGGCCACGAGAAGGGGGCGTTTACCGGAGCGCAGGAGCGGAGGCTCGGCTGCTTCGAGTTGGCGCACCACGGCACGCTCTTCCTCGACGAGATCGCCGAAATGCAGCCGACGACGCAGGTAAAGCTGCTGCGCGTGCTGCAGGAACGGACGTTCCGCCGGCTCGGCGGACGGCAGGAGCAGACGGTGGACGTGCGGGTGATCGCCGCGACCAACTCCGACCCGGCGGACGCGGTGGCGAAAGGCAAGCTGCGCGAGGACCTCTACTACCGGCTCAACGTCTTCGCGATCCACCTGCCGACGCTGCGCGAGCGGCGCGAGGACGTCCCGCTGCTCGTGCAGACGTTCCTCAACGAGTTCAACGCGCGCAACAACAAGGCGGTGCGCGCCGTGTCGCAGGACGCGATGCGCGCGCTCGAGCAGTACCCGTGGCCGGGGAACATCCGCGAGCTGAGGAACGTTATCGAGCGCGCGACGATCCTCGCCGAGCGGGACTTCATCGAGCCCAAGCACCTGCCGGCGAAGCTCGTGGAGCGGAGCGAGGAGCAGCTCCCGACGCTCACGCTGACGCCCGGCATGACGGTCGAGGAGGCGGAGCGCCGCCTGATCATGCTGACGCTGGAGCACACGCGCAACAACAAGACGCGCGCCGCCGAAATCCTCGGGATCAGCCTGAAGACGCTGCACAACAAGCTCAATAAGCTGAAAGAAGCGCTCAGCAGGGACTAGGCAAACCTGAAAGACTGCGCTACAACTACGACACTCGTTCTGCACATTCGGCGTTCGGAGGTCGTCAGTCGGCATTGAGACGTGCTTAGCATCAAAGCCCGCCAGGTCGCCGGAGTCACCTCGCTCGTTGGCGCCGTGGTCGTCGCCGTCAGCGCCCTGCATCTCGGCCAGCTCGCCCGCGTGGCGCTGCAGGAGACGCGCTCGCGCGGCGAGATGCTCGCGAACGCGATCTTTCAGCGCGCCCGAGAGGTGGTGCCGGACGCGCCGGACCCGTATCGCGCGCTGCGCGAGGACAGGGGCCTGCGATCGATCCTCGAATCGGCGGCCGCCTACTCCGAGAACGTGACCTACGCCGCGATCGTCAACCCGGAGGGGCTCGCCGTCGCGCACAGCTTCCCCAGGCTCGAGGGACAGCCTCTCGCGAAGGCGGAGGACCTCAAGGCGCTGCAGGAGGCCGGGGCGGTCGCGCAGTTGCGCGCGATCTATTCCGAGAGCACCTACGAGATCCGGCAGCCGCTGCTCACGGGCAAGGAGGGCATGCCGAGCGAGACTTTCGGCGCGATCCGCATCGGCGTGTCACCGCTCCTGGTGCGAAACGAGTTGAGGCAGGGGCTCGGCCGCGCGCTCGGGACGGCCGCGACGGCGCTGCTCGTCGCGCTGCTCGTCTCGATGCTGCTCGCCCAGTGGATGTTGCGGCCGATTCACGTCATCAGGTCCGGCCTCAGCCGGCTTGGAAAAGGAGAGCTCGACGTCCGGCTCGACCTGCCGCCGGGCGACGAGTTCCGCGAGCTGGGAACGTCGTTCGACGCGCTGACCAAACGGCTGGCGGCGGGGTCGTCGCCGCCCGAATACTCGCAGAGGCTGGTCGCGCTCGGCCGCCTGCTGGCCGGCCTAGCGCACGAGGTGAAGAATCCCCTGAACGCGATGATGATTCACCTCGAGCTGCTGCGGACCAAACTCGGGCGGATTCAGCGGACCGCCCGGCATCACGCGCCGGCGCTGGCCGGGACGGTCGGGCCGGCCACGCTGACCCCGCCGGCGTCGGATCCCGAGAGCGAGGTGTTGAAGCACGCCGGGGTCATCGCCGACGAGATCCGCCGCCTCGACCAGGTCCTGCAGGGCTTTCTCAAGTTCGCGCGGCCGGGGGAGATGAAGCGGGAGCCGGTCGCCGTCGAGGCGCTCCTCGAGGACGTCGCGCGCGTCGTCGATCCGCAGGCGGGCGGGGCGCGGGTCGACCTGCGCGTCGAGCTCGCGCCGAACCTCCCGGCGATTCAGGGAGACGCGACGATGCTCGGCCAGGCGATGATGAACCTGGCGCTCAACGCCGTGCAGGCCATGCCCGACGGCGGGACGCTGCGCCTCGCCGCGCGTAACGGCGGGCGCGGGCGTGTCGAGGTCGCCGTCGAAGACACCGGGATCGGGATCGCGCCGGAGCACCTCGGGCGTGTATTTGACCTCTACTTCACGACAAAGGACCACGGCAGCGGCATCGGGCTCTCGATGGTGTACCGGATCGTCCAGCTTCACGATGGAGACATCGAGGTCGAATCCATCCCCGGGAGAGGCACCAAGTTCAGGTTGATGCTTCCCATTGCCAGGGAGGGGGAAGATGCTCAAGCACGAAGGTCGAAGGGCGACAGGTTGAACTGATGGCGACTTCGGCAGTCGTCTTTCGTACTTCGACTGTGTTGCTGAGTCTCCTGAGCGTCCTTTTGAGCGCATCAGGCTGCGCCTCCACGACCGCGAAGACCCGCAGCGACCCGGCGCCGCTTGCGATCCCCGAGCCGCCGCCGCGCCTGATCGAGCCGCTTCCGGAAGTGGCGGAGATGCCGCCGCCGGAGCCGGAGCGGCGCGATCCTGCTCCCCCCGCGCCGCGTGTCACCCGGCCGCCGCGCGACACACAGGCGGCGCGGCCCGATCCAAAGCCCGATCCGGCGAAGCCCTCGGACTTGGTGGTTGTCGAGGGGCCCGTCCCCTCCGCGCCGCGCGCCGAGCTGCGCACACCCGAAACCGCAGACGAGGAGGAAGCGGCCCGGGGGGTCCGCGAGACGCTCGACCGCGCGTCGAAGACGCTCGCGCGCATCGACTACCGCACGCTGGGCAAGGAAGGACAGGAGCAGTACAACACCGCGAAGCGGTTCATGGAGCAGGCGGAGGAAGCCCTCCGCGCCCGCAACCCGATCGCGGCGAAATATCTGGCAGAAAAGGCGGATACGCTCGCGAAAGGGCTTACCGGCCGCTGACAGCAACATCTTGCGTCTGCCCTAAAACCGAGCCACAATATCTGGTAGTCGAGCCCTTGACAAACGCGTAAACTGAGTCCATATTTGTCGGCCGTAGCCCAACAGGCAGCGGCGAGACAGTCCCAGGGTTCCGCATCGGCCTCCCAGGGCCAAAGGATCGCCCGAGCGTTTCCAGAACAGATTCCAGGGTGAGACTCCCAGGAGGCGGAGCTTTCGCCCGATTTGCGCGGCGGAGGATCAGACATGCAGAGAGGCGCTGCTCACCAGCAGGGAGAGACCGTCGGCCAGGCCGCCAAGACCGCGACGCAGCCCACCACCCAGGAGCCGAAGACCGCCGGCGCCGTTCGAGGGCTCGACTACGAACGGAGCTTCAGCCGGGAGGGGATCGATCCGTTCGACGAGATCGAGTGGGAGCTGCGCTCGGCGGTGATCGGCAGCGAGAAGGGTGAGATCGTCTTCGAGCAGCGCGACGTCGAAATCCCGAAGTTCTGGTCGCAGCAGGCCACCAACATCGTCGTCTCGAAGTATTTCCGTGGGCAGCTCGGGACGCCGGATCGCGAGCGCAGCATCAAGCAGCTCATCGGACGCGTGGTCGACACGATCACCGGCTGGGCGCGCGCGCAGCAGTACTTCGCCAGCGATGACGATCTGCAGGCGTTCAGCGACGA
>JBOGJB010000258.1:0-9515 GCA_050745085.1 Vicinamibacterales bacterium | reverse complement strand
GCTCCCGCAGCAGGCGCCGGTGCTGCGCACGCTCGAGTGCGCCGGGGCATGCCTGCAGGCGCGCGAGGTCGGCGGAGACTATGACGACTTTCTCGACTTGGCGGACGGCCGATTGGGTCTCGTGCTGGCGGACATCTCGGGGAAGGGTATCGCCGCGGCGCTGCTGATGGCAAACCTGCAGGCCTACATACGGAGCCGGTACTCGCTCGTGCGCGACGACCTGCCGGCCTGGCTGTGTTCCTTGAACCGGTATCTCTTCGAGACCACACCGTCGTCACGTTTTGCCACCCTGTTTGTAGGGCGCTATGAAGACGAATCCGGCCGGCTCCTGTACGCCAACTGCGGTCACAATCCACCGCTGCTCGTGAGGCTGGACGGAACCACGGAATGGCTCTCGCCGACTGCCCCGGTTGTGGGCCTCCTTGATATCGACGAATGGAGCTGCGACGTTGGTGAGCTGGCGATTCATCCCGGCGACACCCTCGTCCTTTACACGGATGGCGTCACCGAGGCTCAGGATGGCGACGGAGAGTTCTTTGACGAAGAGCGCCTGGTGGAGCTGGTGCAGCAGCACCGGCAGCTGCCGGCGCCGGCGCTCTTGCAGACGATCATCGACGTAGTCACGCGCTTCAGCGGGACGGTGCAGGAAGACGATCTGACGCTGGTGATCGCGCGGGGGCTTTCATGAGATGCGGACGACGAAGCCCCCGCCCGCACGCATCGGAATCTCGAGCGCCTCGCCGGCGGCCTTCTCCCCTCGCTCGACCACAACGGCGCCCGCATCGTCGGCGTTGTCTCGGACCAGCAGCGTTTGATACTTGCCCTTCGGCAGGAAGGACAGAGGCACTTTCACTGATCGCGACGTCGGTCCATTCATCGCGGCGACGAACCACGTCCGACCACTGCGCCGTGCGAACATCGCCAGCTCACCGATCTCGGACGGAGGGAGCACGATTGTCTCGTCCCACACGCTCGGGATGCTCTTAACGATCTCTACGGCCGGGCTCGCCAGCAGCGACGCCGGGTGGCCGCCGTACACGAGCAGGGGAGAGGTCAGGATCGCGGCGCTCGCGATCTGGTGCGCGATGCTCGTCTCCCGCCGCCGCTCGCCGAAGACCACAGGCGTGTAATCGGCATGGCCCGCGAGCATACGGGTGAAGGGAAACGTCGCGTTGAACGCAGCCCAGGCTTCCATGCGTTTGTGCTCCAGGCCGTAGATTCCCTCGCGCGTCATCTCGTTCGGCCACGTGCGCGCCTCGCCGGCCGGCTTGTTGGCGCCGTGGAAGTTGATCATGAGCTGATGCTCGGCGGCGTCCTTCAGGATGGCTTGGTATAGATCGATGATCTCTTTGGCCTCGTGATCGAGGAAGTCCACCTTGACGCCGGTCACGCCGGCGGCGCGCAGCGACGCGAACAGCTTCCGGCGGTCTTCAGGCGTGCCGAGCGTTCGACGGTGACGCCAGATCAGGATGCCGACCCTCCGCGCCTTCGAGTACTCGACCAGGTCGCGCAGCTCGGCGTCGGTCCACTTCTGCCACTGACCTTCGACGACCTGGTACTCGAACCCCAGCTCCCCCGCGAGGCGGGAGAACTCCTTGATGCCGTCGGGCGTGTTCTCGCCGCCGTCGAGGTACCGCCAGACGGCCCGACCCGGGCGGAGCCACGCGGTCCTGATCCCCTGCGGAAACAGCTTCGGATCCGGAGGCGCGGCCAGGTTGTGGACGACGTCGCTGTTGACGAGCGTGTTGAGATCGGAGCCGATGATCACGACGCGCCACGGTGTCGTGATCGTGCCGTCAATCGCCGCGGGATTCGCGAGCCGCTTCGCTTCCTCCTCCCCGAACCGGAGCGTGAACGGATAGCCAGGCGGGTGCGCGTGCGCGAGCCGCTCGCGGAGCGCGCCCGTGCCGTCCGACTGCAGCGCCATGCCGGCGTAGCCGCGCAGATCGGCCTCGGTGATCGATCCATACCCCGCGCCGTTCGGCAGCCTGAACGTGACGGGCGGCGCGGCCCAGTCGCCGTCCTTGATCTCCTCGGACGCGCGCCGCTCGTACACGGCCTCGTAGTGATCGCGAAGCCCGTGGTACCAGACGAGGCTCCCTTTCGGAAGCCTAAAGCTCGTTGCCGCATCCGGCACACGCCGGCCGGTCCCCGGCACCATGTGCCGGAATGCGACGGCGTCGTCGAACACGCGAAGGTCTGCGACGTAGGGCGTCCCGGTCTGGCGATGCGCGAGCGGGAGCCGGAAGCCGTTCCCGCGATTGACCGCTTCCGCGTGCACGCCGCGCCAGGGGTACCGCTCGTCGATCGAGTACTTCTCGGGCTTGCCGATCGTGACACCCTGCCCGAGATCGACGCCATCGACCACGATGCCGAGCGGCGAGGGCTCGACGACGGCCCGCTCGTCGAGCGCGACATCCCATGTGAGGTGCTGGTACCCGCTGAGGAAGATCGTGATGCGGACCTTCCCGTTCGGGCTCGCGACGGAGACGGGCCGGTTCGCGGCGAGCGGATCGAGGGGGCGGGGCCTGTCCTGAGCGAGTGGCGCGAGGAGCAGGACCGCGATCAGCGCGGGCCGCCGCCGCGGCCAACGTAATGGCGCCGCTCCGGCGAGCCCCGCCGAAGCACTGGCGGAGGCGGGCTTCACGACAAGGAGATCAGCTCGGAGATCTTCACCGGCCGCTTCTGGTCGACGCTCGTGCGCGCGGCGATCCCGGTCAGGCACGACATCGCGCCTGCGCGGGAGTCGGGCAACCGCATGTGTTCGGGCGCCTCCGCGTTCCGGAAGATCAGGTCTCGAAGGCGCGTGTCGCCGCCCCCATGCCCGCCGGCCGAGGACTGCTGGACGGGAATCGTCTGCTGCTTGCCGAAATTCTTCGTGAGCCTGATGTCGGTTTCCGCGGGGACCTCGAACGGCTGGCGCTCGTAATCGCGAATCTCGAGCCGCCCCATCTCGCCGTTGAACGCCAGGCGGTAGCCTTCGAACGGCATGAACGCGTTCACCGAGTAGGTCATCGTCGCGCCGTTCGAGTACTTCACCAGCGCCGACATGCTGTCGAAGATGTCGATGTCCTCTTTGTAAACGCAGCCGTCGCGGTGGTAGCCGTCGACGTCCTCGCAGGCGACGTAGAGCTTCATCCGGTTCGCGTTGGTCGTGACGTCGTAGTAGAAGCGGCAGTTGGACTTGTGGGGGCAGGGACGGCAGTTCGTCGACCGGAACGGACCGTTCTTGCCGTACACGCTCAGGCTCGCGTTCGCCGAGACCTCGACCGGATCCGCCGCCAGCCACCAGTTGATCAGATCGAAGTGATGCGTGGCCTTGTGCACCCACAGGCTGCCGCCCTTCGATCGGAGCCGGTGCCACCGCCGGAAGTAGTCGGCGCCGTGGTAGACGTCGAGATACCAGTGGAAGTCGACCGAGATCACGCGGCCGATCTCTCCCGACATCAACACTTCCTTGATCGTCCTGTGCTTGGGCGCGTAGCGGTAGTTGAAGGTGACCCCAATCTTCCGGTTGTTGCGCTTCTCGGCGTCGAGGACCGCCCGGCACTGCGTCTCGTCGATCACCATCGGCTTCTCGGTGATCACGTCGATGCCGCGGTCCAGCGCCTTGACGATGTGCTCGGCGTGGTAGGCGTCGACCGTCGTCACCGTCAGCAGGTCCGGCTTCGCCCGATCGCACATCTCGTCGAAGTTCGTGAAGGTCGGACAGCTGACGCCGATCATCTGCCGCGAGACCTCGGCGCGCTTGCCGTTGGGATCGCAGAGGCCGACGAACTCCACGACGTCCGAATACTGGGTCGCGATCGGCCGTCCCCACATGCCCGTGCCGCGGTCGCCGGTGCCGACGACAGCGTAGCGCCGCTTGCGGGGTTGGGTGGCGAACGCGGTGGAATCGACCGCCAGCAGAGAAGCCGCAGCGGCCGCCGTCTTCACGAAGTCGCGTCTGTTCATGGCTGCCGTTCGTAGTTGATGAGAATCACCAGATCCTCGCCGCCGGTCTGGCGCAGGCCGTGCGAGCTGCCAGGCCGGGTCAGGATAGCACTGCCCGGCCCGACGTCGAAGGCCTTGTCATCGATCGTCATCACTCCCCGTCCGCTCAGGACATAGTAGATCTCGTCCTCCTTCTGCAGGTGGTAACCGATGGCTGAGCCGGGCTTCATCGCCCGCTTGCGGAAGACCAGCTTCAGCCCCGGCGCCTTGGCGAAGAACGAATAGGCGATCGTCTCCCCGCCGCCGCCGTGCGGCCCGGGCTGCGTGGCCCTGACCTCTTCATCCCGCTCGAGGACATAGCCGCCCGGCCCTCTCGCGCCGGCCAGCGCCATCCCGCTCAGCAGCCCGACGGCCACCCCGGCAACAACCTTCGCCCCGGCCATGTGTAGCCTCCCTCGTCGCCGCTATCTGCGTTCATCTGCGTCGATCTGCGGCTAGAAGACTACCCGAAGCGAGAGCTGCATGATGCGGGGCGATCGCGTGCTGATGACCTGCCCGAACCGGGCGTTGACCTGCTGACCGGCCGGGTTGAACGTGGCCGTCCTGTCCACGTCGTTGAACTGTGTGTGGTTGAACAGGTTGTAGATCTCCCAGCGGAATTGCACCCACCGCCGCCCGCTGCTGAACGGGATCCGCTTGAAGAGCGTCACGTCCCAGTTGCTCACGCCCGGCAGCCTGATGATGTCCTTGCCGCCGTTTCCGTCTTCGTTCCGCGCGGGGCGAGCGAAGACGGCCGTGTTGAACCAGCGCGTCAGGTCGCGCTCACCGCCCGACAGCGTCGGCTCCCCCGTGACGATCACCCGCGTGCCGTCCCCGCCGCCGGTCAGATCCGTGCCGGAGTCCTGCAGCGCCAGTATCACGCCGGACGGTGTGCCGCTGGCGAAGGCCGTGATGCCCGAGAGTTGCCAGTTGTCGAACACCGCTCTCATGACGGCGTTGTCCCAAAGCGAGCTGGCCTTGGGCAGATCCCACGTGTAGTTGATCACGAACACGTGGGTCTGATCGAAGGAGGAGAGGCCGTATCCGTACGGAGCGCCGGCTGCGGGAATGACGCTCCATTCCCGAGGATCCTGGTAGGTCGGGATTCGCATGTTTGCGCCCGTGCCGGTGTCCGCGGCGGACGTGAAGTCCTTCGACCTTGACAGCGTATACGCGACGCCGAACTGCAGACCGCGCGTGAACCGCCGGTTGATCTGGAGCTGCAGCGCGTCGTAGTCGGCGATGCCGGTGTTCTCGAAGAAGTTGATGTCGCCGTAGCCGGGGTACGGACGGAAGAAGTTGTCCGGCAGCGGGTTGCCGGGCCGCGTGGGATCCTGGTTCGCCGGCGCGAAGCGGGCGGCGTACGGCACCAGGTTGATGTTTCTCGTCTGGAGCAGGTCGCGCGTCTTCGACCCGACGTAGGCGACGTCGACCACTGTGTCCCACCCGATGTCGTGCTGCACGCCTGCCGTGTAGCTGTACAGCCGCGGCGTGTGCGTCTCCAGCTCGAATCCCTGGACGACGGTCGGGAAATTGACGCCCGTCGAACTCAGCAGCGTGCTCATCGAGCCGTAGAAGATCTCCGGGTTGAACTGCAGCGGCGGGTTGCGCGACGCCTGCCAGTTCACGTTCCCCGAAACCCGCGTGTTGTGGAAGATGCCGACGCTGGCGCGAAGAGCCGTTTTGCCGTCGCCCGACAGGTCGTAAGCGAGGCCGACACGCGGCTCGATCAGGATCGGCGCCGCTTCCTTGAAGCCGCCGGGATAGTCGTCGCCGGTGTCCTCGACCAGGCCGTTGGTCAGATCGCCGGTCCCGGGCACGAGCGCGCCGATCAGGACGGCGGGCCCGATCGCGCCGGTCACCGGGTTCCTCGACAGCCGCTGGGTGCCCACGAGCACCGGCTGATAGAGCAGTGGGGCGCGCGAGGGGTCGTACCGCTGGAGCGAAAACGCCGCGGCCGCGCCGTCCTTCTGGCGCCAGTGCGAGTACCACCCGAATCGCGCGCCGTAGTCGAGCGTCAGCCGCCGTGACGCCTTCCACGCGTCCTGCACGAACCACTCAAGAACGTTCGCCGTGCCGTCGCCGCCGGGACGCGCGGTCGACTCCGAGTACTGCCTGAAGTTCCCGAGCAGCGCGTTCGCGTACGGATGGCGCGTGTCGAGCGGGTTGGCCGTCTCGACGTTGAACTGGAACGACCCGTTGAAGATCCCCGTCCGGCCTTCTTCGTTGCGGGCGTGCTCGAAGTACAGGCCTGCCTTGTAGACGTGGTTGCCGCGCGCGAGCGACATCGTGTCGTTGACCGTGTAGAACGTGTCGGCGCCGGTGAGCGGGAACCGGCCCTCGAACGTAATCGCGGCCGGGTTGGGGACTCCGGTGAAGGTCGCATTCGGAATCATGCCGAGCGGGTTGATCGACGGGTCGAACTGGCCGAGCGTGAAGCCGATGTTGCTCCGGTTCACGGCGTTGAGGCCCTGCTCGCTGAGCGCCGACCCCGCCTCGGTGCTGTGCCTGATCCCCACCGACAGCTCGTTGACGAGTCTGGGGTTCAGGATCCGCGTGTAGTTCAGGATGAAACTCGCGTCTTTGAATGTGTAGTGCTGCCCGAGCAGCCCCCAGTTCGCCGCGCCGGCCGGCACCGCGAATCCCTGGTTGTCGGCATACCAGTTCGAGAACCGCCCGTAGATCGCGTCAGCCGCGGTGGGGCGATAGTCCATCCGAATCAGGTGCTGCCGGCGCGGGACCTCGAGGCTCTCCTGGAACTGGTAGTTGTAGTTGCCGGCCGTGACGCCGCGGTCGAGCGCGTTGGGCAGCGGAAACACGGTGAGCAGCGCCGCGCCGTTCGGGTTGATCCGGCTCGCGGGAATGCGGTTGCCGGGGAACGGCTGCCCGGTCACCGGATCCCGGACGACGAACAGCTGGCCGGCCTGGTTGAGGCTCTGCGAGAAGTCGCCCGCGCGCTCGAGCGCGGTCGGCACCGTGACCTGACGGACCGGCTGCGGCGTGCGCGTATCCCAATTCTCGAACGAGTAAAAGAAGAACAGCTTGTCCTGGAGCTTCTCGAGCGGGACCGGGCCCCCCAGCGTCGCGCCGACCGTCGTGTAGCGGTAGAGCGGCTTGGCGATCCCGTTTCGGTTGTTGAAGAAATCGTTCGCGTTCAGGCTCTCGTGCCGCTTGTAGAGGTACGCGCTGCCCTTGAAGTCGCGCGTGCCCGACTTGGTCACGATGCTCACCATGGCGCCGCCGTTGCGGCCGTGCTCCGCCTGGTAGTTGTTCAGCTGCACCTTCACTTCGCCGATCGCGTCGAAGTTGATCGTGCCGCTGAAGATCTGCGGGCTGCCGAGGTCGTTGCCGACCAGGCCGTCGACGGTCACCGTGTTCCAGGTGTTGCGGATGCCGCTGATGTTCGGGGTGGTGGTGCCGAAGCTGCCGCCCGGCGCCTCAATCTCCGCCCCATAGGCCACGCCCGGCAGCACCCGCAGGAGCGACATCACGTCGCGGCCACGGACCGCCACCATCTCGATCTGCTTGTCGGTCAGGAGCGCCGACCGCTCGGAGCTGGCCGTCTGGACGACGGTCCCCTCGGCCGTCGTCGTCACGGTTTCCGTGATGCCGCCCACCTCGAGCTGAATGGTGCCCAGGGACAGCCGCTCGTTGGCCGGAAGCATCAGGTTCTGCCGCTCGACCGGACGGAACCCGGGCATCTCGATCTTCACGGTGTACCGGCCAGGCTGCACGGCCGAGAACACGAAGTCGCCGGTGTCGGTCGTCACCGTGCCGCGTGTGGAGAGCGTCTGTTCGTTGACGAGCGTGACGACCGCGCCGGGGACGACCTGCTGGGTCGAATCGACTACGGTGCCGGAGATGCTGCCCGAGACCGACTGCGCCGCGGCAGGCGCGGCCAGAAGCGTGAGCGCGAGCCAACAAAGGACGACGATCCCGCCGGGTCGGGCGGGGGAGCGGCGAGCGACCTGCATCATGAAGCGCCTCCTGAGGCGTGTCGGGACCTCGCCGGTGATACCAAACTTTAGCGGTAAAGTAAACGCTTTCGCCGTTACACCGGCGCGGACCCAAGATGAGGTAGCCTTGGCCGCCAGGTGTCCACGCAGCCCGCCCCCGCCCTCGAGCGGCCCGCAGTCCGCGACCTGCCCGATCCGCCGCGCCAGCTCTGGCGCATCGTCGGACCGGGCGTCGTGGCCGCGGGCGTCGGCATTTCGTCCGGGGAGTTCATCCTCTGGCCCTACATCGCCTCGCAGGTCGGCCTCGTGTTCCTGTGGGGCGCCGTCCTCGGCGTGATCACGCAGTTCTTCCTCAACATGGAGATCGAGCGCTACACGCTCGCGACGGGCGAGACCGCGCTCGCCGGCTTCAACCGGATATGGAAGCACTGGGGGCTCGTCTTCGCCGTGCTGGTGTACTTCGCCAACCTGTGGCCTGGATGGGCGATCAGCTCCGCGACGCTCCTGACCTACATCACCGGCGGGAACGCGCGCCTGATCGCCATCGTCTTTCTGCTGGTCATCGGCGCGTCGCTGACGTTGGCGCCGGTCGTCTACGTCGCGCTCGAGCGCCTCATCTTCGTGAAGGTCGCGGCCGTCGTCGCGCTCGTCGCGCTGGCGATGGTGTTTGTCATCGAGCCCGAGACGTGGCGCGCGCTGCCCGCCGGGCTCACCAGCGTCGGACAGGTGCCCACCGAGCTGGGGTTCGCGCTCATGCTCGGCGCGATCGCGTTCGCGGGCGCGGGCGGCGGCCAGAATCTCTGCCAGAGCAACTGGATTCGCGACAAGGGCTTCGGCATGGGGCAGTACGTGCCGCGGCTGGTCAGCCCCCTCACGGGCGAAGAGCAGGCGGCCCCGGACGCGTCGCGCTACATCTTCGAGCCGAACGCCGCCAACATGGCGCGCTGGCGGCGCTGGTGGCGGTTCGCGAACGTCGAGCAGGCGCTGACCTTCACGCTCGTCAGCGTCGTCACGATCTGCCTGACGTCGATGATCGCCCACTCGACGCTCTTCGGCGAGCCGGGGCTGCGGAACGACGTTCGGTTCCTCGCGGTCGAAGGCGAGCGCCTCGAGGCCCTGGTCGGCCGCTGGTTCACGTTGCTGTTCTGGGGGATCGGTGCGTTCTCGCTGTTCGCCTCATCGATGGGGATCACGGATTATACGAGTCGTCTGGCGGCCGACATTCTCAAGTCGACCTACTGTCGGGGGTCGCGCCTCTCCGAGAGTCAGCTCTACTTCCGGCTGACGTGGGGCCTCGTGGCCATCGGCTGCACGATTCTGCTGCTCGGGGTCCAGCAGCCGCTGGTCCTGCTCGTCATCTCGGCGTCGGTCGGCGGGATGATGATGTTTCTCTATTCGATGCTGCTCATCGCGCTCAACCGCACGCAGCTGCCGGACGCGATCAAAGTGCGTTCGTCCCGCGTCGGTGCGCTCGTCTGGTCCACCGCGTTCTTCGGGGCGCTGGCGGCGCTGACGGTCTGGCAGCAACTGCACCGGCTCCTGCAGTAAGCCCGCTTCATCTTCATGGAATCGGCCTCATGCGATCGC
>JBOGJB010000257.1:0-7825 GCA_050745085.1 Vicinamibacterales bacterium | reverse complement strand
GAAGCGGCCGGGACCGACGACGTCATTGCTGTCGACTCCGATAGCCATCGGCTGCGAGTCGCCGAACCCGAACGCCGGCGAGAGGCACCCCGCACAGGAATTGTCGTTGTGCAGGCCGAGGATCTTGTCGAAGAAGAGGAGGCGTCCCAGGTCGGCCAGCGCCGGGTCTATTGGCCGGCCGAGCCGCGCCTCGAGGGTCGTTTCGATCCTGCCGGTGAATCCCGCGTCCTTCAGGATTCGAATCAGGTTCCGGTCCGGCTCGCCCGCCGGGTCGTTCTCCGCCACCGCAGTTCGCGTGTGTATTGAAGCGACCAGCGAGATAGCGCCGAGGACAGCGAGAAACGGAAAATTCCTCCTGGGCTGCAGTCCCCGCAGTCGGAAGCCGAGCGGGCGTTCCATCTCTTCCTCCTTCCGGACCTCCGGGTCGGTGCGCCTTCGGACCGGCCCCATCCCCCCTCCGTAGCAGGCTTGCCCGGGGGTGCGCTAGATCGGCTCCCAGACTCGAACAGGCCGCCGTCACCGCGCGTCGACACCATGAACATGCGCCGTTCTCCGGCGGAAGTCCTGAAACGGCGCTGAAACGTTCCTGACGGGTCTCTGAAAAGAGCCATGACGGGGCGAGTCGCGTCTTTTTATCTTCGGGCCGACGGAGAGTTCATCCAGACCGTGCCGCGGCGCGGCTACCGGTTCGTGGCGCCTGTCGAAGAGCGCCAGGACACCCGATCGGACGGGCTGATCCACCGCCGCACAACCGTGCGTGTCGTTGCGGAAGAGGGAGCTGCAGGAGGCACGCGGATCAGCCGCCCGAGGCGCGCGACCGGCGATCCTGAAGATTAGAGCCGCGGACTCCCCAGAGGGACGCCCTCGGTCTGCGATTCGTCCCTGTCCGGGCGGGAGAGCATCGGCAAGAGCACCACGCGGGACCGCCGTCCAGCCTCGGGAGCAGCGTCCCGGAACTCTCTGAAATCCACGCGGCAGTCGTGGGCCGCAAGAAAATTGAGGAACCGCTTGTACTGGCGGCTGGACATCCCGAAGAGCTTGAGCAGCGCGCGGTAGTTCCCTCGCGTCACGCTCAGCCCCCGACGCACCAGTTCGCGCAGGTCGTGCCGGGTGATGTCGCGGCCGAGGAACAGAGGATAGACGTGCTCCCAGAACGTGTAGCCGCCCTTGACGAGCGCCTGGTAGAGATCATCCGCCACCTGCCGGCGGCGCTCCGGGGACATCACGATCGCGTCCACCGCCGTCTTGACGGGAGTCGGCAGATGATCGGCGTCGATCACGGCCGTCGGAGACAGCCACATCGCCTGTTCGACCACGTTCTGCAACTCGCGCACGTTCCCGGGCCAGCGATGGCGCTCGAGTGTCCGAATGGCCTCTTCGGTAAATGCAGCGCCGCGGCGAGACCCGCGCTTGACAAAATGGGCAACCAACGGCCGGATGTCCTCCGGCCGCTCGCGCAGGGGCGGCACGTGGAGGTGGATCACCCGGAGCCTGTAGAGCAGGTCTTCTCTGAAACGTCCCGCCGCGACGAGTTCATGGAGATTCCGATTGGTGGCCGCCACGATGCGCACATCGACGGTCATCCGGGCATGATCGGAGCCAACCGCCTGGATCTCGCCGTTCTCGAGAAAGCGCAGCAGAAGGGACTGCATGCGCACGCTCATCTCGCCGACTTCGTCGAGAAACAGCGTGCCGCGATGGGCGAGGTGGAGCCTGCCCGGCTTGTCTCGGTGCGCTCCCGTAAAGCTGCCTTTGACGTGACCGAACAACTCCGATTCGAGGAGCGTCTCCGTCAGGCCCGCGCAATTGACAGCCATGTACGGTCGCGACCAGCGGAGGGACTGGGCATGAATCGTCCGGGCCAGCAGATCTTTGCCCACGCCGCTTTCGCCGGTCACGAGAACCTTGGCATCGCTGGCCGCCGCCCTGGACGCCATGGCCAGCACGTCGTTCATCGCCGAACTGACCGACACAATCAGTGGCGGAGTCAGGCCGCCTGTCGAGACTCCCTCCGGGCTCGGTTCCAAGAAAGACAGCTCGTTAGTCAACTGGATGCCACCCCTGCATGTTCCGCGGCCACACTAGTGTGGCTCGAACCCAATGTCACACAATGCCAACCCCTGGCTGGCGATAACCGGGCAAAGCTCAACAAGGGGGACGAGAGTCTGAGGACAGGAGAACGGCAGAGCAACCCTCGCGCCATCGCCCGCGTCGAGCCGCACCCCTGAGACTGCGCGGTTTTTCTAAGCGTTTAGCGCTGTTTCTTGAGACCTGCGGCCGGGCGCGAACGCCGGGCTCGTGAGGGGGGACAAAAGTCTGCCTGGAACCAGACTCTGACCCACGAGAACTCTCTTGCGGGGTGGTTGCGGGGCTAGTGCGTAAGCCCAAGCTGCAAGCGATAGCGAACAGGCTTCCCGGCTCTGAGTGCCGGTCTGAACCTCCACGCCTTCGCCGCCGCGACCAGCATGGCGGCGTAGTAGCGCTGTTCGACCGACACACGGCCCAGCCGCACCTGGCTGACGGCGCCAAGTTCGTCGACATCAAGTTCGATCACTGCAACCTGGTCGGCCCGCACGTGGCGAGGCGGCTCGCTCCGGAGCTGCGGCCGGACGAGAATCGGCGGTTCGACCTCCGGATCCGCCGTGCTGTAGACGATGTAGACGCCGCCTGCTGAACGCTGTTTGCGGGCCTCAACGCTCGTCGCGGAGTCGGGGGTGGGTTCCACCAACCCTCTCCTGTCGACGGCGGTGACTCGCGGAAGATCGACGGCTTGCAGCGTCAGGATCGCCCGAGGGTTTACGTGCTGAAGAGCGCCTCGCCGTTGCGCGCTGGGTGGCCGCACGGTACGCGCCGCCGGTTGCTGAGGAGGCGCTGGTTGCGCATCGCCTGCCAGAACAGCTTTGGCCTCGCTGCGTACCCGCTCAACCAGCCGGCTGCCGACTTCCTTTATTGCTGAGTTCTCCATCTTCTTCCAGCCGGCTAACGCGCCGACGAACACGATCGTGAGAAACGCCACCGAAAGAGCGGCGATCGCAGACTTGCGCCTGAAAGGCGCGCGGCGGGGATCCGAGCGATCGTCCTGCCGCTTCGGTTGGACCTCGGCAACGCGCGCCTTCTGAGTGAGTTGCTCGAGCTCGGCGTTCAATCGGCGTTGCTCTTGATTGGTCGCGAGTCTGGCCGCGAGGGCCGCCAGGTCGTGCTGGGACATCGGTCGCTCGAAGAACTGCAACGCTTTGCTGAAGTCCTCCACGGATCCGAACTGTGACGGCGACCCTTCCGTTTCGTCGGCCAGCGAGCTCAGCGCCGCCGGTGTAGAAGAGGAGAACTTCAGCAGTTCTCGGAGCAGCACCGCGAGGCCCGCCGGACCATCGCCGTTGTTCCCTGTCCGTGGCGAATCGACGACGTGGACGGCGCCGTGGGGATCGAGGGCCAGCCCGGCGGCCAGCGGGACGGGTCCGTCTTCGCCAGAAGCCAGGCGTTGCCTGGCCACGACCTGCACGACGGCCACGGCCTCGTGCCACTGCAGCGGCACGACGTCGGGGCGCAGGCGAAAGTGTTCCTGTGGCATAGTCTGGCCCTCAGAGGACGATTACCCCAGCAGCGCCTTCACCCAGTCCAGCAGACCGAACGCCGCTCGGCGCAGAAACTGGTCGATCGTTGCCAACGCATCGGTCGGGCCTCCCGTCAGCCAGAGGAAAAACCCGACGAAGATCAGGGCGGGCGCCACGAACATAAGTGCGTCCCCCGTACCGGCTCCTGATGTGCGCATGGATGCTCCTGGGCTCCCTTTCCAACTCCGGTCTCGTGTTTACCGTTCCGGCGCGACGTAGCCGCCCTTGGTGCGCAACGTGACGTCAGGCACGCGACTCGTAAGCTCGACGTGACGCCACCGGCCGTCCCGCTTGGCGTTGGTCGAGGTGTAGCTGACGATGTAGCGACGCCTCAGGTTCTCAACGATCCTGGCGTAGTGCTGTCCGAGCATCGAGGCGTCCTGTGGGAAATAGGCCTCGCCACCTGACTTGGCGGCCAGCTGCTCGAGCACGCGCGTATCGGCCTTCGCGCCCAGCCCCACGGCGAAGACGGTCGCGTCGGTCTCGTCGAGCAGCGTCAAGAGGTCGGCGAACGTCCGCGTGCTGCCGGGTCCGGTACCGGGATTGTCCTCGTCTCGGCCGTCGGTCACCAGGACCACCACGCGACGGCCTTGCTCGCGTTTGAGGCGCGTGAGCGCGGCGGCAGCCGCATCGTAGAGCGCAGTGCCGCCACTGGCGGTGTACTGGTCGATCGCGTCGAGCGCCCAGGCGCGCTCGGTCGTGAGGTCGTGCGCGAACCAGACGCGGTCGGCAAACGTCAGGAACGCGAGCCTGTCCTCCGGGCGGAGCGCCTGCACGAAGGTGCGCGCGGCGGCCTGGGCGCCGGAGGCGTCCTTCTTCATGCTTCCGCTCGAGTCGAGCGCGACCACGATCGAGACCGGAGCGACTGCCTCCTGAAAGGTGTCCACCGTCTGTTCGACGCCGTCCTCGCGGACGATCACGTCGTCTCGCGTGAGGTCGACGAACTCCCGCTGCGCGTTTAACACCGTGAACTCGACCGACGGCCGGATCGGCGGCGGCTTGGGCGCGAAGTATCCCGGTCGGGTCCGGATGAGCCAGCTCGGGTCCGATGCGGTGACCTCGATGCTGCGCCAGGTGCCGTCGACCTGCTGATTCTTCGGCGTGTAGCCGATCAGGTAGCGCCGCTGCACCTCTTCGGCCAGGCGCTGGTGTACCCACGGCAGCTCGCTTTCTCGCGATGGGAAAAACGCCCTGCCGCCGGTTTCTGCTGCGAGCCTCCGAAGAAACTGTTCGCCCCTCAGTGACATGCCGGCCGATCCGGCGATCCCGACGACGTAGAGCGTCGCACGGAGGCTCTTGATGGCCTGAAGCGCCGCGTCGCGAGCCGTCGTGCTGTGCTCGTCGTACCCATCGGTCAGCAGCACGACGGCGTGACGGCCGTCCCGGCCGACCAGGTGCTTCGAAATGATCTCGAGCGCGTTGAGGATTGCCGTCCCACCGCGGGCCTGCAGGCTCTCCATGGCCTCGGTGAGGGTTTGGCGATCGGTGGACGGGCCGGTGATCGGACCGACCTCTCGCGAGAACGGCGCCACGACGACGCGGTCATCGGGCCGGAGCTGCCGCACCAGACCCGCGGCGGCTTCGCGGACGAAGTCGATACGCCGGCCCATGCTCTGGCTCGTGTCGATCAGCAGTGTATAAGTCGCGGGCATGGCCTCGACGCGGACGAGATCGAGCGTCTGGGCGGCGCCGTCCTCACGGACCTGGAAGTTGGGCGCCTTCAGACCCTTCACGAAGACCCCGGCGCGGTCGTGCACCGAGACGTCCAGGAGCACGCCTGACACCTCGGCCGCTTCGACGACCTCTATCGCCTTCAGGTGCACACTGTCGCGCGCGATCCGACCGCTGGTATCCCTCGCCTCGACAACAATGTCACGCGGCTCGAATGGGTTCTCATCAGTCCACTCGATAGCGTACGGGGGCCCTTCCGCATCTTCCCCGAGCAAAACATCGTCGACGTAGAACCGGATGGGTCGGAGCTCCGTGTTCTCCGGCGTTCTGACCTGCGCCACGATCCGGATGCGCTCGGGCAGGCCGGTACGTCCGAGCGGCGAGGTGATGCGCACCGACAGTTCGGCGTCCGGCGCTGCGGCAGTCGCCAGACGAGGGGCGACGTCGCCCAGCAGCGTCACCGTCAACGGCAGAATCGTCAGAATCGTGCGGACAGTCATGGCCTCAGGTCACACATAGGACGGCGGAGGTTCACGATCGTCGACGAAGTAGCTCGCGCAGGCGGCTTCGAGGAGGTCCGGATCGAGCCGGCGCGGGCGATCCAGGTAGTCGGCGAGCGAAATGACCTGCTCGACGAGGTCGCGCGGCTGACAGCCGCGCAGCTGCACCTGCCGGGGCCGGTAGTAGTTCTGCAGCAGGTGTTCGACAGCGGAGCGGTCGAACGGCACATCCCGATCGGCGCAGACCTTCTCGAAGATCTCGACAAACTCCGCGACCGTGGGACTCTCGGCAAAGATCTTGTAATGGATGCGCCGGAGGAACGCTTCGTCGACCAGTTCGGCGGGCTTGATGTTGGTCGCGAACGCGACGAGCGCCATGAAGGGGAGCTCGAACTTCTGACCGCTCTGGAGCGTCAGGAAGTCGACGCGGCTTTCGAGCGGGACAATCCACCGGTTGAGCAGATCGCGAGGGGAGCAGCTCTGGCGGCCGAAATCGTCGATGACCAGCACCCCTCCGTTGGCGAGTGTCTGGACGGGCGCGCCGTAAAATCCGGAGGTCGGGTTGTAGCTCAGCTCGAGAGACGACAGCGTGAGCTCGCCGCCCACCATGACCATCGGACGCTTGCAGACGACCCAGCGCCGGTCCAACGGCTGCCCGATGTCGAGGCCGTTCCACTCCGGCGCTGCGTCGTCCACGGGCTCGTGGTTGACCGGGTCGAACATACGGATGATGCTGCCCTCGACCTCCAGGGCGTGCGGGATGGCCAGGGTTCCGGCGAGGAGCTTGCGGATCGCCTGCGAGATGACGGTCTTTCCGTTGCCCGGCGGCCCGTAAACGAACATCGAGTGCCCGGCATTGATCGCCGGTCCCAGCTGATCCAGCACGCGATCGTTGATCACGAGATGCGAGAACGCGGCGCGCACCTGGTCCCTGCTGGCGCGGTCGGGCATCGCCTCGCGGAAGGCGCGCATGTACCGGCAGTACTGGTCGAGTGGAACCGGTGCATATCCGACGTAGTGATTGCTTTCGAGGAACAGTGCCGCGCGGGTGCGGCCGCTGTCGGTGATTCGGAAGCGATACGACGAGCGGCCGATCATCGAGCCGCCGGCGATTTCGCAGTGCCGCTGCGCGACCAGCGCCTCGATGACCGGCTCGATGACGGAGAAATTCAGCCCGAGGCCACGCGCGAGATCGGTGCCCGTCAGCTCGCCGGAGAAGTGCAGCGCTTTGAGCGCCAGCTGCATGATGAGATCCGGCTTGAGGCCCGCATCCTCGAGCGTGATGGGCGCCTGCGGGTGCTCCACGCGCGTCTGAACTAACGTCGGCATCACTGAACCCTTTCGGCGGAAGGACTGGAGTGCGCACGCAAACGCGCGACTCGGTCGCAGGCTCCCGGCGGCGCAGGCCTCGCCTCGCAGGCGATCTCGAACGCGGCGAGGGCAGACGGATAATCGCGTCGGGCAAGACCAATGATTCCAAGATTGTAGAAGGCGACCGGCCTGGCGTCGGCGACGAGCAGCTCCTGTTCGGCGAGGTCCAGCCGATCGGCAGAGGCGTAACTCAGCGCGAGGTTGCGGCGCGCCGGCGACAGCGATGGATCGAGGACAATGGCCCGCCGGCACAGCGCAATCGCCCCAGAGGAGTCTCCTTCGAGGAGCGAGAGATAGCAGAGATTATTCAGCGCGTAGGCGGCTCCCGGGTCGAGCATCAGCGCGAATTCGTACGCATCTCGCGCAGCGCGGCGCTGTCCCAGTGCGTGGAGCAGCGTTCCGAGTGTGTTATGCGCTTCCGCCGAGTGCGGCGCGAAATACACCGCGCGGCGGGCGTCGCCAAGCCCGACATGCGGAAGACCCGAGTCGCGCCAGATCCGCGCCAGTGCGTCGTACGCGGCCGCGTCTCGGGGGTCGAGCGCGACGGCCTGGCGGTAGTGGTCGTAGGCCGCATCGAGGATGCCGAGCCGCGCGTACTCGGCTGCCACGAGACCCCACGCCGCCGCCGTGGGGAAGGCCTGCAGCGACGCCACCGCCGCGGCCAGCTTCGGG
>JBOGJB010000256.1:0-15382 GCA_050745085.1 Vicinamibacterales bacterium | reverse complement strand
CATCAGGCTGACGCCTGACAGATAGTGACCGGCGATATGGCCGGTAAGGTTCCTGCCGTCCCCGTCCCAGCCGCCGTAGGGCTGCGCTTTCGGCTCGAGCCCCGCACGCTGGCGGTAGAAGGCCAGCATGCGGTCGGGCTCGAGCTTGAGGAGATACTCGGCGTTGAGGTCCTGCGCGCGCTTGAGCGGCCCTGCGGTGAGACGGACGGCCGATAGCGGCAGCGGGCGAGCGGCGTCGGGGACGACGTTGGTGATTCTCTGCGCGAGGACGAGGCCTGTAACGAAGAGGCTGCCGACGAGCGTGCAGAGCAGGAGTCTTACGTGACGTCTCATGGGGATCATGGTAGCGGAGGCGGCGGAGATAGCGGAATCACAACTCCGTTTCATCCGTCCCCTCCGCAAGCCTCCAGCGCAAGCTCAGAAGAGCAACTGAATCGCACGCCCGTTTAGCCTCGATAAACGCCCGCAGTGTCGCCGATCGCAGGCGTTGCAGAATCGGCCGCCTGTCGGCGACTATTGAGGTCTCATCGTGTCGGCGAGCCAACCAGCGCGCTCGAGCAGGTCGCGCGCCACTTCTGTAACCGAGCCGTTCTCGTTGGCGATCGAGAAGTCTTCAAGACCGGCATCGTCAAGCACCGCCTTCAGCTCCATCGCGCGAGCGAGAAACTTTTCCTGGAGCATCCCTGGTTCACGCAGGCGGATCCGCTGCTGCATGGTCCCAAGATCGGCTGTCAGCCGACACACGATCAGATCCGCACCCGGTATCGCGCGACGAAGTCGATCGAGCTCGTCTCGATTCTCGACCGCCTCCGCCAACAAGAGCCTGTTCACGCCGGCCGCGGCATAGTTGGCCCAAACCGACGCAAGACTGCGATACATCACGTCGGCTGACAACGCGTCGGGTAGCAGGCCGCCCCCGATTGCGTCCAGGTCGATCGCGGCGTGCACCACGCCGCAGGCTGAAAGGATGTCCGACGCTTCACCCAAAACGGTCGTCTTGCCGCATCCCATCGAACCCGAGATGACGATGACCCTGACGCTCATCTTCAAATGCTCGCCAGCTACCGCTGCACACGCCCTGAGACGTCCCCGCCGGCCAGCCGATCGACCTCGACGGCTGACACACGGTTGAAGTCGCCGGGAATCGTCTGCTTCAGCGCGCTCGCAGCGACCGCGAACCGGAGCGCCTGCTCCGGCGTGCGGTTCGTCACCAGACCGTAGATGAGCCCGGCGGCGAAGCTGTCGCCGCCGCCGATGCGATCGACGAGCCGCACGTCGTAGCGCTGGCTCTGGTGCAGCGTCCGCGCGCCCGCCTCCCACAGCACGGCGCTCCACCCGTTGTCGCTCGCCGACAGGCTCTCGCGCAGCGTGACCGCCACGATCGTCGGCCCGAAGTCGCGCGTTACGCGCTCGGCCGCCTGGCGATAGCCGTCGAGGTTGAGCTGCCCGCCGGTGACGTCCGCGCCCGGCACGTCGACGCCGAGCACGCACTGCAGATCTTCTTCGTTGGCGATGACGACGTCCACGTGCCGCATCAGCGGCGGCATCGTCTGCTGCGCTTGCGCCTCGGTCCAGAGCTTTTTGCGGTAGTTGAGGTCCACGCTGACGCGGACGCCCGCGGCGCGCGCCGCCTCGAGCGCGCGGCCGGTCGCCGCCGCCGCGTTCGCGCCGAGCGCCGGAGTGATGCCGGTGACATGGAACCAGGCGGCGCCGTTCAGCACCGTCGGCCAGTCGACGGCGTCGGGCGCCATCTCCGCGATCGCCGAGCGCGCGCGGTCGTAGATGACCGTGGAGGCGCGCTGGCTCGCGCCCGCTTCCGTGAAGTAGATCCCGAGCCGCTCGCCGCCGCGAAGGATCTGGTCGGTCCGCACGCCCTCGGCACGAAGCGCTCTGACCACCGCGTCGCCGACCGCGTGCGGCGGCACGCGCGTGACGTACACGCTCTCGAGACCGAACTGCGCGAGGCTGACGGCGACGTTCGCTTCTCCTCCGCCGAAGGTCGCCGACAGCATCGGGGACTGCAGGAGCCGCTCGAAGCCGGGCGGGCTCAACCGGAGCATGATTTCGCCGAACGTCACGACCTTCGGCTTATCTGCGTTCATCTGCGGCCTGGTCTCGGGCTGCGCGCACGTTCGCCACGATCCGCTCGGCATTCGCGCGCAGCGCCGCGTAGTCGCCCGCGGCGATCGCCTTCGCGTCGAGGAGCGCGGTGCCGACACCGACCGCGACCGCGCCCGCCTTGATCCACTCACCGGCGTTGTCCAGCGTGACGCCGCCGGTGGGCATCAGCTTCACGTGCGGGAGCGGCGCGCGGACGTCCTTGATGAAGCCCGGCCCGAGCGCCGTGGCCGGAAAGACCTTGACGATGTCGGCGCCGGCGTCCCACGCGTCGAGGATTTCGGTCGGCGTGAAGCAGCCGGGCAGGACCGGCACGTCCCGCTCGTGGCAGGCGTCGATGACCTCGCGGCGGAAGACCGGGCCGACCACGAACTGCGCGCCGGCGTCGATCACTCGCTTCGCCGTCGCAGCGTCGATGACGGTGCCCGCTCCCAGCAGGAACCCCGACGGCATCGACGGCGCCAGCTCGGCGATCAGCTCGACCGCGCGCGGCACGGTCATCGTGACCTCGAGGGCGCGCGCGCCTCCGGCGGCGATCGCATCCGCGACCGCGCGGACTTTGTCCGGCTCTTTCATCCGGATGATCGCGACGATGCCTGCCTCTTCGATGGCCGCGGTGAGCGCGGCCCTTCTGGCGCTCACCTCAGGCATTGGGTAGGTCGTGAATCCAGCGGTGCGCGGGATCTTCGTGGAGCGCGAGCTTCCGCTGGGCGCCCGCCATTCCCCACAGGTAATAGAGACGATACCCGGGCGGCGCAGAGACCGGGTGGTAGCCGTACGGCAGCAGGACGGCGTCGCCGTCCCGCACGGCGTGCGTCACCGACTCGCCGTCCGCCGTGTAGAGCATCTGCTGTCCGAATCCCTGCGGCGGATCGACGCGGAAGTAGTAGACCTCCTCGAGCGTCGGCTCGCCGTCCCGCCCGTCGTGCTTGTGCGGCGGATAACTGCTCCAGTTTCCTGGAGGATTGAAGGTCTCGCCGACCATGAGCCGCTGCGCGTACGGATCGTCCACGAACAAGTTGTGGACCTCCCGCGCGTAGTTCCCTCGCCCGCGCGCTGCCGGAGTCACGCGATCCGGCGTCGTCAGCGCAGGCCGGCCGCCCGCCGGCGCGGGCGTCGAAAAGAGGACCGCTTCCAGCGGGGCGTCCGCCTTCACGGTCAGCGCCGCGCCGGGCGGAAGGTACAGCGCGGTGGCGCGTTCGGTGAACACGCTGCCCCGGCCGACGGCCCAGTGCTCGGCGCCGACGGCGAACCTGCCGCGCCCCTGCTGCAGGACCACGATCGTCTCCTCGTCGTCGAGGTGGAACTCGGCCGATCCTCCTGCGTCAAGCGTCAACCGGCGCGTCGTCAGCTCGCGCGCGCCTGCGTCGCCCCGACGCTGGAGCACCTGCACTCCCGCGGCCCGAGGTTTCCGGAACAACGTTTCGCTCAATATGGACATGCCCGCAAGACTATCCCAACTCCAGCACGTCTGGAATCCGGACGGCCGTGCCGCGTATCTGTTCGACCGACGACGGCCAGTCGGAGCTCGTCGTGATGATTTCGATCCGATCCTCCTCGTCGACGAGACAGGTCTCTTCGACCTTTGTGCCCGTGATCGACGGGTTCCAGGCGAACGCCTGCGGAGGCCGGACGGCGTCCTGCGAGGCGGGATGCGCGACCCACTCCCGCGCCCGATAGCCGATCGCGCCGCCCTGGTGGTGCCGTCGTTCCTCTCCCGGAAAGCCAGCCCGAACGTACGCCGACGCGGCGGTCTCGAACAAGCGGGCGCCCGTTACGCTGGCACGGGTCGCGTCGAGGAGCGCGGCGAAGACGTCCGCCGTCGCTCGCGTCCGTGCCGCCAGGTCGCCGTCAACCGGCGTCGCGCTCACGAGCCGCGACAGCGCGACGACGAGCCCGTCGCGCTCGGCGCAGCAGGCGACGAGCAGCCGATGACGCCACACGCGGCCGGTCGCGACCGGATGCCGGTAGCGTGCGATCCGATCGTCGGCGCCGATGAGCAGGACGACCGGACGGATCCCGCGCGCGACGAGCGCGCTTCCCACGACCGCGGCGACCTCACGCTCGGTCACGCCCGGTTGCAGCGTGCGGACGACGCCGCCCACGACGTCCCCCGCCTCCCGGCCGAGCGCGCGATAGCGCTCCACTTCTTCGGGCACCAGCGGCACCCGCAGCCGCGCGATCTGCGGCTCCAGGAATGTCGCCGGCGCGGCGACAACATCCGCGCCGATCGCGTCGGCGCCGAGCGCCCGCTGAGCCAGACGGATCGACAACGACGGATCCGCGCGCTCGTCGGTCCAGGAGTATTCGATGAGACGGCAGTCGAGGCCGTCGAGCGCCTCAGTCGACACACGGCTGCTTTCGATCGTGTTCGCCAGCACGAACCGCCGTCCGTCGGCCGCGACGAGCAGCTCGCCGTTCCCGCGCTCGCGCGAGGCGTCGACCCGGTTCGACCGGCCGCCGGTCAGCCACGCAAAGTTGTGCTGCGTGGCGAGCAGGATGCCGGCCATCCGCGACTCGCGCGCGAGCCGCGCGACACGCTCAGTCTTGGTGTCCAGTTCGGCGGACGCCATGCTCTAGCTTAACCACAATGCCCAATGCCTAATGCCTAATGCCTAATGCGGGTGCGCTCGCCGCCGGGGGGGCCACAAACGACGTCGTGAGTGCAGTCCCTTTCGGCATTCGGCATTTGGCATTCGGCATTGACGACGCGATCGAGTGTTTAGAGCGCACGGTCGATGGGAAACGGCTGCCCCGACCAGGCCTTGACCGCCGTCCACGGGGCGGCGGGCGACGCCCAGAAGGGATCGCCGGCGGGGAGTCCGAGCGGCAGCAGCGCAACGGCGCACAGATACAAGCTGCCCGTCGAGATGTACCGCTCGCCGACGCCGGGCTGATGCCCGGCGAGCCCGATCCGGAGCCACCCGTCCGCGTCGAACGTGCCGGGTGCGTCGAGCGTGCGGCGGATGACCGCCGACAGCGCACCCCGGACCTGCGCGGGAGACACGTCGGCAGGCAGGTCGCGCCTGAGCGCCATCTGCGCCAGGAGCTGAAAGGCGCCGCACCGGTACGCGATCGATCGGCCGACCGCGGGAAAGCTGCCGTCAGGGGCGATGAGCCGCTCGAGTATCGCGGCGAAGCGGCGCGCACGATCGCGCACGCGCGGGGTCAGCTCCTTCCATGCCGCCAGCTCTTCGCCGCACGCGTCGAGCACGTCGAGGAGCATCGGCTGAATGACGAAGCTGTTGTAGTAGTCCCAGTGGAAGCTCGGGCCGTCGCCGTAGACGCCGTCTCCCTTGTACCACTGCTCGTGCTGGCGCACCGCGTAGTCCACGCGCAGCCGATCCCACGACGCGCCAAGCTTCGCGAGCGCCGCTTCGACCGTCGCCGAGAACAGCAGCCAGTTGTTGAAGCCGGGCACAATCGACCGCGTCGACTCCAGCGCGGCGACGAGATGGCGCTTCGTTGCGCTCTCGAGCGGCTGGACGAGCGCGCGAGGCGCGCGGATGAGACCGTGCGCCAGGAACGCGGCATCCACGAGCGGCTGGCGATCGCGCGTGAAGTTCAGAAAGTCCGGCGAGACCGGATCCACGGCGCTCGCGAGCGCGCCCCGCGCGAGCGCGCCGTACTGCGCCCGCAGTCGACCCTCCGCGGAGTCGTCCGATGGGAGATCCAGCCACGGGGCGATGCCCGCGATCAGCCGGCCGAAGGCCTCGAGATGCGTGACACCGCGCCGGTTCGCGCCGCTGGCTTCTTCGACCGGCATGCGAAGCTTCAGCCTGCCGTTCGCGAGGTTGGTGAGGATCGGATCAGACAGACGACGCGCGATGCCGATCCAGAAGGTCCGGTCGGCATCGCCCGCGGTTGGCGCGAGGAAGGTCGCATCACCTTGTGCGACCCGTGACTGCTGAACCGGGGCGACCGTCAGACCGGCGGTCGCCCTTAAGAAGTCTCGACGCTCCATGGTCGGCGGGCCATCGAAGCCCGCCACGTGATCCTTAACCGAGGCCCAATCTGCGTCTGTCTGCGTACATCTGCGGCTTAGAACCTCGCCTTCACGCCGATCTGAATCTGCCGCTCCGTCGTCCCGCACAGCGAGCAGGCCGGGTTCGATAGCATCGCCGCGATCGTTCCGAAGGCGGCGTTGCCAAGCGTTCCGTTCGGGTTCACGAACTGCGCATGGTTCAGGAGGTTGAAGGCCTCGAGGCGGAACTCCGTCTCGACGCGGCCAAGCCGCGTCAGCTTGATCAGCGACGCGTCGATGTTGAACTGCCCCGGTCCCCGCATGCTGTTCCGGCCGGTGTTGCCATAGGTACCGGTCGGGTCGGGCACCTGCACGAAGCAGCTCGTGTCGAACCATCTGTCGATGGTCGGGTTGGAGATGCCGCCATCGCAGATCTGATTCGGCCGGTTCCCGGTGCCCGTGGACTGCACACCCTGCGTCTGCGTCACGTTGAACGGCAGACCGGATCGGAGGTACAGGATCCCGCTCAGCTGCCAGCCGCCGTAGAGGGCATCCCTGGCGAACGGCAGCTCGTAAATCCAGTTCGAGCTGAAGGTGTGCCTCACGTCGTACTGCGCAGGCCCCCGGTCGTACTCGAAATCGTACACGTTGAGCTGGGTCACGGTGCCGTCGTTGTCGGAGTTGAGGTCGGTCGTTTTTCCGAGCGTGTACGAGTTGGCGAACGAGAACCGGTTCGCCAGCCGCCGGTTGAACCTCACGAGCAGCGCGTTGTGGCTGATCTCCCCATCGCTCTGCACCTGGCCCAGCGTCCGGAGCGCGGGAGAGATGGCGATGTACGGCCGATTGACGTCCGAGTTGGTGACGCCGACGACCGGCCTCGCCTGGTTCGGGTCGTCCTTCAATGTCAGCTGCCGTCCCTGCGATCCGGCGTAGGCCACCTCGACGAGGTAGTTCGTGCCGAGCTGGCGCTGCACGTTGACGTTGTAGTTGTGCGCGTAGGCGTCGCGCGCGTTGATGTCGAAGATCGACCGCGTCGTCCCGGCTGGCGGGCGATTGGGATCCACGCCCGGCGGCGGTGGGAACCCATCGGACAATCTGAGGTTCGTCCCCAGGGTCGACGTCAAGGTCGTGGCCTGGAGGAACGGCGGGTTCTGCGCCTTGGAGGACGACGTTCCGCCCGGCGTGAAGTTCCAGAACATGCCCCAGCCGCCGCGGATGATCGTGCGGCCGCTGCCGTCGAGGTCGTACGCGAACCCGAGCCGGGGCCCGAAGTTCTTCTTCGAGTAGGTCTGGAGGTAACGGCCCACCTTGACGCCGTTGATCACCGCGTCGGGTGAGGCGACCACGAACCTGCCGGTCGACTCGTCGAAGTTGGACTGCTTGTCGTCCACTTCGACCCAGGGCACGAAGACATCCCACCGCAGGCCCATGTTCAGCGTGAGCTTCTGCGACAGCCGGAAGTCGTCCTGGATGTACGCGGCCACCTCGGGACGGGTCTCGGTGTAGGTGCCGGCGTCGAAGAGCCGCCGGTCCTTGAGATCCGAGAAGCCGAGCAGGAAGCTGGCCACGTCGAAGCCGGTGTTGGCCAGCGTGGTGCAGCCCGTCGGGCGGCCGCCGCAGTTGGACGTCTGGTTCTGGTTGAAGCGGAACTGCCCGACGATGATGTCGGCGTTGAGGATCTCGCGCGACCGTAACGTGAGGCTGCCGCCTGCCTTGATCAGGTGCCGTCCCTTGATCCAGGTGACGTTGTCGAAGAGCTGGAAGTCGTTCTGATTCGTGATGAGCGGCTGGTTTCCGTTCGATCCGAGGTTCCTCGACCCGCCGTTCTGGAAGACGATCTGGCTCATCGCCGAGGTCACGTCGTTCAGGTTGACGCCGGGGATGCCCACCTGCTGTGCGAGGTTCTGGCCATAGTCGATCGGCGTCATCAGGAACTCGATCGAGCTCCAGCCGAATCGGAACTCGTTCAGCCACCTCCCGCCGCCGAAATTGTGCGTGTCGTTGAACGCCAGGCTTTGCGCGGCGATGTTGCCGTCGCCCGCGCCGAAGGTGTTGCCGGCATCGCCGTGCGGCAGCGTGGCAGGCAGCAGCCGGTGGGTCTTCTGGTGGCTGTACCGCACGAAGAACCGGTTGTTCATGCTCAGGTTGTGATCGATCTTGATGTCCCCCTGGTTGTCCTGGCGCTCCAGGAAGGGGTTGATCAGATAGTTGTTGATCGTCTGGCCGGTCGCGCCGCGCGACCCCCCCGTGTTTGGCTCGGGGATGAGCTGCTCCAGGACATTCCGGGCGGCCGGATCCCAGCGGTTCGGCGGGACGATGTTGCCCGGGAACGGCTGGCCGGTGACCGGGTCATAGATGATCCGGTTGATTTCCGAGAAGTTCCCCTGCCGCATCAAGGCCGACGGAACCGTGGACAGATACGTCTGCCCCTGCCTGACGCGGAACCCCTGATAGTCGGCGAAGAAGAACGTCTTGTCCCGGAAGATCGGACCGCCGAGCGTGCCGCCGAACTGATTCTGCTTGAACTCCGGCTTCGCCCGCCCCGCACGGTTGTTGAAGAAGTTGTTCGCGTCGAACGCGTCGTTGCGGTGGAACTCGAACACGCTGCCCTTCAGAGCGTTCGCGCCCGATTTGATCTGGATGTTGACCACGCCGCCGAGCGATCGGCCGAACTCGGCCGAGTAGGTGCTGGTCTGCAGCTTGAACTCGTCGAGGGCGTCCACGCTCGGGAAGATGACGACGGTCTGGAGCCAGGTCTCGTTGTTGTCCACGCCGTCGAGCATGTAGTTGTTGTCGCGCGGGCGCTGGCCGTTGGCCGAGAACGCCGCCGACGCGCGCCACGCGAGGCTGCCGGCGCCGTCGATGTTGGCGCCCGGGATGCCGCGCAGGACGCCCGGAACACCGCGGGTCAGGCTAACGAAGTTGCGGCCGTTGAGAGGGAGCGTCTCGATGGCCTCGTCGCCGATGGTCGTGCCCAGCTCCGAGGAAGAGGTGGAGACGAGCGGCGAGGCGGCTTCGATCGTGACCGTCTCGGTCATGGTGCCGACCTCGAGGCGCACGTCGATGCGCGCGCGCTGATCGACGCCCACCTCGATGTTCGACAGCGTCACCGTCCGGAAGCCGGTCAGCTCCGCCGTGACGGTGTAGGTCCCGGTGGGAAGCGACGGCGCCGCGTACTCGCCGTGCGTGTCGGTGACGACCGTGCGCGCGCGTCCCGTTCCGGTGTGGGTCAAGGTGACCGTGGCGCCCGCCACCACCGCGCCGGTGGAGTCGGTCACGGTTCCGAGGATCGTGCCCGTCACGGCCTGCGCGGATGCGGCCCGCGGCAGAAGCGCGATGACGAAGCCGAAGCCGAACGCGAGACAGAGCGCGACGAGCGCACTGACCGTGGCGGCCGAAGCCGCCCTCCTTCTCTCCATTGCTGTCCTCCGCGCTTGGGCGCCGACGGCGCCGGCGACGCGATCCACTGAAACTGGGCTGGTGTACGGGGGCTGTATATCATATATTTGGCCGCGCAAGGCCATTATTGTGACCCCTCCCTCCACCGCCTTCGCGAAAGAGCCGCGCCATCGCACGAAACAGGAGTTCGTTTACCGCACCCTGCGGGATGCGATCATCCGGTGCGACTTGCAGCCGGGCGAGCGGCTCGTCATCGACGATCTGGCCCGGCGGCTCGAGGTCAGCGCCATTCCGGTCCGCGAGGCGCTTCAGCTCCTTCAGTCCGAACGGCTCGTCGTCAACGTGCCGCACGTCGGCGCGACCGTCGCGCCGATTTCGCGCGACTCGATTCAGGAAGTGTTCACGGTGCTCGAAGGGCTCGAGATGGTGGCCGCGCGCGAGGCAGCGGCGCGCGCGAGCGCCGAACAGCTGGAGCGTCTCGGCGACATCGTGTCGGCCATGGATCGCGCGGTCGCCGCGCACCGACTCGACGACTGGGCGGACTTGAATACGCGGTTCCACCTCGCCTTCAGCCGGCTCACCGGGATGCCGCTCCTGGAAGAAATGATGGCCCAGGTCCTCGACCGGTGGGACCGCGTGCGCCGGTACTTCTTCAGCGGCGTGCTGAGGCACCGCGTGGCGCGCGCGCAGGAAGAGCACCGCGCGTTGTTCGAGGCGCTGACCGAGCGCGACACTAAGCGTCTCGAGGACACGGTCCGCCAGCACAACCGCGGGGCGTTGGCCGCTTACACAGCCTATCTGGAACAAGCCTGAACGAACCAACGAACCAACGAACCAAGGGTTCAAGGTTCAGGGTTCCAGGTGCGGTGTTGCACCCTGAACCGAACCTCGAACCTCGAACCAAGAACCCACCTTGAACCCTGAACCTCGAACCCTAAACCGTTGAATTTCAGACCCATTTAATACTGTGATCCCCCGTGACCGCGATTGTCTGCGCCGGCGCGTCGATCCGGAAGAACGACCACGGGCCGGGAACGAACGGGTAGCGCTCGACCACGCGCTCATTGATCTCGATCCCCAGGCCGGGACGGTTCGGAACGACGAGGTGTCCGTCGGCGATCTCGAGGGGCTCCGCGAGAATCTCGTCGGCCAGCGCGAACGGATACATCCCGGGACGGCCGGCATTCGCGTGGCAGGGGCACTCGAGCCACTCCACCACGTCCTCCGGCCAGCAGACGCCGAAGTGCGCCGCGGCGAGGACCTCCAGCGTCGTTCCCCAACTGTGAAACGCGAAGCGCAGCCCCTCGGCGGCGACCGCCTCCACGACGCGCTGCCCCATCGCGAAGCCGCCCTGGCAGCACACATCCATCTGAATGAAATCGGCGGCTCGCTTCCCGACGAGATCGAGGAAGCCCGCTTCGTCCGGTTCGTGCTCTCCGGTGGCGAGCTTCAGGAGTCCCTGCGCGCGCAGGCGGACGTAGGCGTCGTGGTCCTCCGGCGGCAGCGGTTCCTCGAGCCAGATCGGGTCGCAGGTGGAGATGGCGGCGGCGAGCCCCGCCACGGTGTCGAAGGAGTAGCTCTTGTCGCCCATGCGCCACCAGGAGTGGGCGTCAATCATCAGGCCGAACCCTCGGCCCGTCGCGGCGCGCATTCGCTGGACCGCTTCGAGGTCGCGATCGGGGCCGAGCGCCGGGCGCATCTTGTACGCCGGGAATCCCATCGCCTGGAGGGCCGCTGCTTCCTCGGCGTAGCGCTCGGGGGGCATGTACATTCCGGCGCTTCCGTACAGCTTGATGCGGTCCCTGATCCGTCCACCGATGATCTCTGACAGCGCGCACCCGTCGTGCCGCGCCGCGGCGTCCATCAGCGCGATCTCCACCGCACGATAGACCTTGTCGCTGGCCGAGCCTCCCCGGAACTCGAGCTCGTTCCAGCGGCGCGGATCTTTCCCTTCGAGGAACGGCCGGATCTCGTCGTGGATCGCGCGATGCGCGCGCTCGTCGGCGGGACCGGGCGCGTACCCCCGCAAGCCCGTATCCGTCGTAATCCGGATGAACATGGCGTCCCGCTTCAGGATGGTCCGCTCCCCTCCCCAGAACGGGAGGCGAAGCGGCTCGGGAAGCGGGCAGGACAGCAGGAACGATTCGACCCTGGTGATTCTCACCAGCGAATCGGATCGGGGAAGAACTCCGCCAACAAGTCGTCGTAGTACGGCCGCAGTTGCTCGGCGTCGGGCTTTCCGTCGCCCTTCGAATAGAGATCGTATCGATTGAACGCCCGCACCCACTTGAACATCTCGCGATCGCGATCGTTCATCAGGTGGCCGTACGCTCCGTCGCGGTGAGCCGCGTAGAAGGAGTGGTAGCGGAGCATGTAGTGCGCTGCGACGGGCAGGCGATCCTTCACCGCGTGATACAGATACTCGTCGTCGCTGTCGTCCACGAGCGTGCTCAGGAACTCGAGCGTCTCCCACGCGCCCATGGTTTGCGGTTCAGGAGGAGATACTCGGCCTCTTTCTGCCGGACGAAGTCGAACGTCTGGTGGCGGTGATTGAGGCGGTAGAAGGTCTTGACGCTCGGCCGCGCCTCGGCCGCGTAGCTTCGGAAGGTGGTGGATTGGGCCATGGCATCTTCGATGTTACTCCAGACGCCCTCGCGGCCACCAGGAGCTCCGCCCGCGCGCGCCGCTCATAGAATCCCCGCATTATCTCTATCAGTTTTCAGCATGATTATTGACGGAGCGGTCCGCGTGCCGTATGGTCGCGTCCAGGGACATGGATCTCAGACAGCTCGAAATCCTGCGTGCGGTCGCCGAGCGAGGCTCCTTCACCGGCGCCGGCCGCCACCTGCACCTGTCGCAGTCGGCGGTGAGCCGTCAGATCCTGCTGCTCGAAGAGGAGCTGCACGAGCCGCTGTTCCTCCGCATCGGCCGGAAGGTGCGGATCACGCCCGCCGGCGATCAGCTCCTGCGGCTCGCCTACCGCGTCTTCAACGACATGGACGAGACCCGCTCGTTGATTCGGGAGGGGCAGGATGCGCTGAGCGGCACGTTGCGCCTGATGGGCGGGATGACGGTTTGCCTTTACGTGTTCCCCGCGCTCGTCAAGGAGTACCGCCGGCTGCATCCGGGGATCGACGTGAGGGTAACGCCCGGGACCGCAACCCGCGTTCTGCGGAAGTTCAAGTCGGGGTCCGCGGACCTGGCGCTGCTCACGCTGCCGATCGACGATCCGAATCTGGTCACCGTGCCTGTCATGCGGGAGGAGTTGCTGCTCGTGACCGCGCCGGGTCACTCGCTGGCGAGCCGCCGGCGCGTCTCGCCGCAGGACCTCGTGCGCCTGCCGTTCGTGCTCTTCGAGGCCGGCTCGAACACGCGGCGGGCGCTCGACGAGTTCTTCCTCCGCGAAGCGATCGAGCCGCGCGTCGTCAGCGAGACCGAGAACGTCGAGATCATCAAGGCGATGGTGCGTGTCGGGCTCGGGGTGAGCATCATCCCGTACCAGGCGGTCGCGCGGGAGGTGCGCACCGGCCATCTGGCCTGCGCCCGCATCACGGGGCAGACGCTGGTGCGGGAGACCGGGTGGGTGTATCCGCGGTCCCACCGCCTGCCGCGGATGGTGCAGGAGATGATGCAGGCGCTCGATCGGCTGATGCCGAAGCTGCGGCTCTCACCGCGAGGCGCGCCGGCGTCGGATCAGAAGATCGTCCCGCTTCAGTACTCGTCGTCGTCGTAGCTTGGCGCCGCGGCTCCCTCGACTCGCTCGCGGATTTGCTGCTGCAGCCAGGCGAGCGGCTCGGGCTCGATGGCGCGGAACGCCCGCCACTCTGCTTCGGTCAGCACAACCGCAATGACACGCGTGCTCGCAGGGGTCTCGTCGATGGTCGGTACCATGTACGGATGATACGCGCACGCCTGCGCGCGCGATCATAGAGAGTTCTCATGAGATGCATGCGTAAAAAGCATTGAAGCCGTCGATCTGCGATCGGATGATCCGGGAGATCGGGTCAGCGTCGAACCGGCAATCTGGTGGCTATACTCGTCGCCGCAGCGGCCTGACGGGCTGCGCGGCGGCCTCGTTGAGGCGGTCCTGAAGGACCGCGCTACGGCGTCTCCCGCGTATGCCTCGTATTCACTTATGAAGAAGCTCGCCGCTATCCTCGTCCTTCTCGGGTCCACGTCGGTTTCGGCCGACACGTACTCCCGCCAGCCGGGGGTTGACGCCATCCACTACGTCTTCCGGCTGACGCTGGTCGACTCCTCGAACGAAATCGCCGGCGAAGCGACCGTCCATCTGCAGCTCGCCGCCGACAACCTCACCGAGGCCGTGCTCGACCTGACGTCGGCGGCCGGCGAAGGCGGCATGACCGTCTCGTCGGTCACGAGCGGCGGCAAGGCGGCGCCGTTCGCGCACGAGCGAGATCGGCTGCGCCTCCGGCTGCCCGCGGGCGCGAAGAGCGGCCAGACGGTCTCCTTCACGATCCGCTATCGCGGCATTCCGGCCGAGGGCCTGCGGCTCATGCCGAACATCCACGGCGAGCGGACGATCTTCAGCGAGAACTGGCCGAACCGCGCGCGCCAGTGGCTGCCGACGATCGACCATCCGTACGACAAGGCGACCGGGGAGTTCATCGTCACCGCCCCGGCGCACTATCAGGTGATCTCGAACGGCCTGCTGATCGAGGAGACCGACCTCGCCGACGGCCGCCGGCGTACGCACTGGAAGCAGTCGGTCCCGATCTCCTCCTGGCTCTACGCGCTCGGCGTCGCGCGCTTCGCGGTCCATCACGCCGGCGTCACCGAAGGCGTGCCGCTGCAGACGTGGGTCTTTCCGCAGGACCGCGACGCGGGCCTCAAGCTGTTCGAGGAGACCTCGCGGCAGGCCATGGCGTTCTTCACCGAGCGCATCGGACCGTACTCGTACGAGAAGCTCGCGAACGTCGAGGCGGCGGGCCTCACCGGCGGGACCGAGCACGCATCCGCGATCTTCTACGGCGAGAAAGGCGTCACCAACGGCCGCGGGCCCGTCGTCCACGAGGTCGCGCACCAGTGGTGGGGCAACGCCGTCACCGAGCGCGACTGGGACGACGTGTGGCTGAGCGAGGGGTTCGCGACCTACTTCACGATGCTGTTCACTGAGCACGTATTCGGCCGCGACGCGTTCGTCGGCAGCCTCCGCGGCAGCCGCCAGACCGTGTTCGAGACCGAGCGCCGGCTGCCGGACACGCCCGTCATCCACCGGAACCTGTCAGACATGCGCCGCGTCCTGAACCAGCTCGTCTACCAGAAAGGCGGCTGGGTGCTGCACATGCTGCGCGGCCTCGTCGGCACCGAGACCTTCTGGCAGGGCATCCGCGAGTACTACCGGCGCTACCGGAACGGCATCGCGACAACCGACGACTTCCGCGCGGTGATGGAGGCCGCCTCGGGCAAGGATCTCGGGTGGTTCTTCAGCCAGTGGCTGACGCGACCCGGCAGTCCGATGATTAAGGGCTCCTGGCGTTACGATGCCGCTCGGAAGCAGATTGACGTCGAACTCTCGCAGGCCCAGACCGGAGAGCCGTACCGCCTCCCCATCGAGATCGGCGTCGTCATGCAGGGGGGCGATCTGCCTCGGGTGGAGCGGGTCGAGCTGAGGGAACGGCGCGCGACGTTCACGATCGCGGCGGACGCGGAGCCGGCGTCGGTCGTGATCGATCCCAACACCTGGCTGCTGCATGAAGGGGGACTGTCACCTTTTTCTGCAGCGAAGGAGAGCAAAAGGTGACAGTCCCCTTTTCAGCCATGCGCCGACTGCTGCTGTCGACCCTCCTCGTTGCGCTCGCCGCGCGCCCCGCGCGCGCGCAGCACTATCAGTCCGACTTCCCCGCAGACGAGTTCAAGGCGCGCTGGACGAAGCTGTAC
>JBOGJB010000255.1:0-9086 GCA_050745085.1 Vicinamibacterales bacterium | reverse complement strand
CCGCAACGTCTGGGTCCGCCCGCGCATCGTCATCGGCGTGCCCTCCGAGATCACGCAGGTCGAGAAGCGCGCGGTGAAGGACAGCGCGTACCGCGCCAAGGCGAGCGAAGTCTACCTGGTCGAGGAGGCGATGGCGGCCGCGATCGGCGCCGGCATGCCGATCACCGAGCCGTCGGGCAACATGATCGTGGACATCGGCGGCGGCACGACCGACATCGCGGTCATCTCGCTCGCCGGCATCGTCTACAGCAAGGCGGTCCGCGTCGCCGGCAACGAGATGGACGACGCGATCATCCAGTACATCAAGAAGACGTACAACCTGCTCATCGGCGAGCGCACGGCCGAGCAGATCAAGATGGAGATCGGCTCCGCCTACCCGCTCGACGAGCGGATGACGATGGAGATCAAGGGCCGGCACCTGATCGAGGGGGTGCCCAAGACGATCACCATCACGGACGAGGAGATTCGCGAGGCGCTCGCCGAGACGGTCAACGTCATCGTCGATGCCGTGCGCGTCGCGCTCGAGCGCACGCCGCCGGAGCTGTCGGCCGACATCGTCGATCGCGGCATCGTGCTGACCGGCGGCGGATCGCTCCTCAAGAACCTCGACAAGCGGCTGCGCGAGGAGACCGGCCTGCCGCTCGCGATGGCGGAAGATCCGCTGTCATCGGTGGTCCTGGGGGCGGGGAAGATGCTGTCCGACTTCAACCTGCTCCGGAAGATCTCAATCGACTAGGCCGAGGCCACAGCTCCGAGCCACGCCCCGAGGCCCGAGGCCCGAGGCACCGCCCGAGGCACGAGGCCCGAGACCCGAGGCCCGATGTTAGACATCCGCCAGCGCACCGGTTACCTCTTCCTCGCCGTGATGGTGGGTCACGTCATCCTCATCTCCGCGCAGGTGCAGACCCGGGACGGCGCGCGGGTGCTCGAGGCGGTCACCTTCAGCCTGTTCGCCGGGGTGCAGGGCGGAACGTCCGGGCTGGTGGACGGCTGGCACCGCCTCTGGTCCGGCTACATCGCGCTTCGCGGCCTGCACGCGGAGAACGAGGCGCTCAAGCTGCGCGTGTCGGAGCTGCAGGTGCGGCTGCAGGAAGAGCGCGCCCTGGCGCAGCGATCCCAGAAGCTGCAGCAGCTCCTCGATCTGAAATCCCAGACCGCGATGCCGACGCTCGCCGCGGATGTGATCGCCGGCGACGCCACGCCCGGCATCCCCAGCGTCTGGATCAACAAAGGCGAGCGGGACGGCGTGCGCCCCGACATGGCCGTGATCGCGCCCGCCGGCATCGTTGGCCGCATCCTCGGCCCGCTGGCGCCGCACGCCGCGCGCGTGCAGCTCGTCATCGGCCGGAACGCAGGGGCGGGCGCGATGATCGAGCGGTCCCGCGCCGGAGGCGTCATCGTCGGCACTGCAGGCGATCCGCCGCTGCTCATGGAGTACGTCTCGAACCTGTCGGATGTCCTGCCGGGCGACCTCGTCGTCACGGCAGGGAACGACGGGATCTATCCGAAAGGCTTCGCGATCGGACGCGTCGAAGCGGCGGACCGCGGCGCGGGGCTCTACAAAACCATCAAAGTGCGGCCGGTCGTGGACTTTTCGAACGTCGAAGAGGTGCTCGTCGTGCTGTCGCCGCCGCCCGAGCTCCCACCGACAGAGGGCGGGGGCCGGCGCCGATGAAGACGGCGGGGGTCCTGTTCGCCGTCGCGATCGCGCTTGCGCTGCAGACGACGCTTGCGCGGTACACGGTTAGCAGTCTGGCGACGGTCGACCTGGTCCTGGTGGCGGTCGTGTACGCGGCGCTGTCGTCTGGGCCGGTCCTGGGGCTGTTCGCGGGCACGGTCGGGGGGCTCGCGCAGGATGCGCTGTCGGCTCAGATCATCGGGATCGGCGGGCTCGCGAAGACCCTCGTCGGATTCGTGACCGGGGTCGTCGGCTCGCAGTTCATCGTCAGCGGGGCGATCCCGCGCTTCGTCGTGTTTCTGGGGGCATCCCTCGTGCACACCGTCTGTTTCCGGGGCGTACACGCGATGCTGCCGGTCGTAGCGGCCGATTCGGGCCTTCCGGCCCCCCGGGGAGCCGGGGTGGCCCTGGGCGCGGTATTCTGGCAGGCAGTGGGGAACGGCGTCATCGGCCTGCTGGTCTTCCAGGCGGTCGAGGGGCTGCCCGGTCTGCTCCAGCGGCGGCGGATGCGGTACAAACGATGATCACCACCAGCACGCAGTACGACAACCGGCGGGGGGTGGGCCTCCGGCTCAGCGTGCTGCAGTACGTCGTCGCCGCCTGCTTCTTCGCGCTCGCGGTCAGCTTCTGGATCTTTCAGGTCGCCGAGCACGGGAAGTTCCGCGAGATGGCCGACAACAACCACCTGCGGACGCTCCCGCTGCGCGCGCCCCGTGGGGTGCTCTTCGACCGCCACGGGAAGGTGCTGGTCGAGAACCGTTATTCGAACAAGATCTTGATCGTCAGGGAGCAGATCCAGGATCTCGACGAGACGATCCGAGCGCTCGTCCGGATAGCCCGGCTCGACGAGCAGCAGGTGCGCGACGCCATTAACCGCCGGCGGCGCGAGCCCTCGTATCGCCCGATCGAGATCATCGAGGACGCCACCTTCGACCAGCTCGCCCGCATTCAGGCGCACAAGCTCGAATTGCCAGGCGTCGTGATGCAGGAGGTGCCGACGCGCCAGTACCCCGACGCGCTCGGCGCGCATCTCTTCGGCTACGTCGGCGAGATCACCGACGCCCAGCTCGATCGCCCGGAGTTCGCCGGGCTGCAGAGCGGCGCGGTCGTCGGCCAGGCGGGGGTGGAGCAGGCCTACAACCGCGACCTCATGGGACGCGACGGCAACCGCTACGTCGTCGTCAACAGCGTGGGCCGCGAGGTTGGCCTGGCAGGCGGCGACGAAAAGCCGGTCGAAGGCCGGCGGCTCCAGCTCACGATCGACGGCGACGTGCAACGCGCGGTCGAGGAGGGGTTCCGCGCGAGCCGCTTCAACGGCGCGGCGGTGATCCTCGATCCGCGGACGAGCGAGGTGCTCGCGCTCGTCAGCCTGCCGGCGTACGACCCGAACCAGTTCGCCGTCGGGATCGATCGCGCGACGTGGACGTCGCTCAACGCCGACCGCCTGCACCCGATGCAGAACCGCGCGATCCAGGGGACCTACTCGCCCGGCTCGACCTTCAAGATTGCCGTTGCGACCGCGGCGCTCGAGGAAAGGATCGTCACGCCGAACTTCAAGGTGAACTGCGGCGGCGGCGCGAACTTCTACGGCCGGTACTTCCTCTGCCACAAGAAGGAGGGGCACGGTGTCGTCGACATGCGCCACGCGCTCGAGCAGTCCTGCAACGTGTACTTCTACACGCTCGGCAGCATGCTCAAGATCGACCAGATCCACAAGTGGGCGACGCGGCTCGGCCTCGGCGTGAAGTCGGGGATCGACCTGCCGAACGAGCAGCAGGGGCTCGTCCCGTCGACCGAATGGAAGCAGCGGCGGTTCAACGAGAAGTGGTATCCGGGCGAGACGATCTCGGTCTCGATCGGCCAGGGGCAGAATTCGGTGACCGTCATCTCGCTCGCGATGATGATCGCGACGGTCGCCAACGGCGGGACGCTGATCACCCCGACGCTCGTCAAGGCGATCGACGACGGGTCGGGGTGGAAGCCGACGCCGCCGGCGGAGGCGAAGTCGCCGGTGCGGTTCCGGCCGGAGACGCTGGCGGCGCTGCACGAGGGGCTGTGGCTGGTCGTCAACGGGGCCGGGACCGGCGGGCGCGGACGCATCCCGGGACGCGACGTCGCGGGAAAGACCGGCACGGCGCAGGTCATCTCGCTGCAGGGGGCCAGGATCGCGAAGGGCCGGACCGACAAGGATCTGCGCGACCACGGGTGGTTCTTGTTCTTCGCCCCCGCGCGGACGGGTCAGCCGGTGGAGATCGCCGGTGTCATCTTCGCGGAGCACGCCGAACACGGCTACCTTGGCGCGCCGATCGCGAAGTTCGCCATGGAGACGTACTTCGCGAAGAAGGAGGGGAGGCCGCTGCCGGAGTGGCCGAAGCCGGCACCGCCGCCGGCGACCAAGCCGGTCGCGGACGTGGCCGCGCGATGATCTTCGAGCGCCGCCTCTCGTTCCACATCGACTGGGCGCTGGTCGCCGCGATCGTCGCGCTCTGCGCGATCGGGCTGGCGATGATCTACAGCACGACGTTCAACCTCGCCGAGGACGCCGCGGGCCGGCAGTTCTGGACGCAGCTCTACGCGATCGGCCTCGGTCTGATTGCGCTGGTCGTGTGCCTCTCGATCGACTACCGCGCCGTGGCCGAGCACTCGATGCTCGTGTACCTGTCGTTTCTGGCGGTGCTCGCATACGTGATGTTTTTCGGTGTCGTCCAGGGGGGCGCCCGGCGCTGGATCGACCTGGGCGTCTTCAACCTGCAGCCTTCCGAGTTCGGGCGGATCGTCGTCGCGCTGATCCTCGCCATGTACTTCGGCGAGAACCGGCGCGGCGCGCGGACGACGGGCGATCTGTTCCTCGGGGCGGTCTTCGTGTCGGTGCCGTTCGTGCTCATCACGCGCCAGCCGGACCTGGGGACGGCGGCGACGCTGCTGCCGGTGTTCATCGGGATCGCCTACGTCGCCGGCATGCGGATGCGCCTGCTGGCGGTCGCCGCGCTGACGGGGGTCCTGCTCGCGCCGGTCGCGTGGACCTACGCGCTCGAGGATTACCAGAAAGAGCGCATCACGACCTTCATCAACCCCGAGCGGGATCCGCGGGGCGCCGGCTACCAGCAGATCCAGGCGCGCGTGACGGTCGGCTCCGGCGGCCTGATGGGCAAGGGCTTCCGCGAGGGCACGCAGGGGCAGTACAAGTTCCTGCCGGTCGCGCACAACGACTTCATCTTTTCCGTGCTGGCCGAGGAGTGGGGGTTCATCGGCGTTCTCGGCGCGCTCGGCCTGTATCTGTTCGTCATTCTCCGCAGCTTCGAGGCGGCGCGGCTGGCCAAGGACCGGCTCGGCGCCTACCTCGTCGCGGGCATCACGGCCGGGTTCGCATTTCAGGTCATTTACAACATCACGATGTCGGCCGGGCTGGCGCCCGTCAAGGGGCTGACGCTGCCGTTGATGAGCTACGGCGGGTCGGCCGTCATTGCCACCCTGGCCGGGTTTGGCCTCATCCTGAACGTCAGGATGCGGCGGTTCACGAATTGAGGAGGCGATCATGACCGCGCCCATGCTGCTGTGTCTGGTCCCTCTCTGGAGTTCCGTGCATGAGCAAGGAGATGATCATCTCCGCGAGCGGCCACGAGACGATGGTGGCCATCCTCGAGGACGATCAGGTAGTCGAGATCTTCATCGAGCGCGACCGATCGCGGGGCGTCGTCGGCAACGTCTACAAAGGCCGGGTGTCGAAAGTACTGCCCGGCATGCAGTCGGCGTTCGTTAACGTCGGGCTCGAGCGCGACGCGTTCCTCTACGTCACCGACGTCATCGCCGGCGCCGACGCGCTCGAGCCGGACGAGGACGAGGCCGAGAAAGGGAACGGGAAGAACGGCGGCGGCCGCGACGCCAAGCGCGAAGGCGGACCCGATTCCAAGATCGAGGAACTGCTCAAGGAAGGGGAGGAGATCCTCGTCCAGGTCGTCAAGGAGCCGCTCGGCACCAAGGGGGCGCGCATCACCTCCCACGTGTCGATGCCGGGACGGTTCCTGGTCTACATGCCGACGGTCGATCACGTCGGCGTCTCCCGCAAGATCGAGGCGCGCGAGGAGCGGTCGCGGCTGCGCGCGATCGTCCGCGAGTTCCGCGAGAAGAGCGGCCTGCATGGTGGCGTGATCATCCGGACCGCCGCCGCCGGCCGTCCAAAAGAGGACATCGTCGGGGACCTCGAGTACTTCCTGCAGGTCTGGACCGACGTCAAGAGCCGGATGGAGACGCAGCGCGCGCCGACGCTGATCAAGCAGGAGGCGAGCCTCGTCACCAAGCTGCTCCGCGACTTGCTCACCGACGACTACAGCGCGATCCGGATCGACAGCCCCGACGAGCACCGCCGCGTGGTGTCGCTCGTGGAGAAGATCATGCCGAACCTGGTGTCGCGCGTGAAGCTCTACACGAAGGACTTCCCGATCTTCGAGGAGTACGGCGTTCAGCAGGAGATCGACAAGGCGCTCAGGAGCAAGGTGTGGCTGAAGTCGGGCGGCTACATCGTGATCAACCAAACCGAGGCCCTCGTGGCGATCGACGTCAACACGGGACGCTACGTCGGCAAGCGCTCCTCGGGCCGCCTCGAGGACACAATCCTCAAGACGAACCTCGAGGCGGTGAAGGAGATCGTGCGACAGGTCCGGCTGCGCGACCTGGGCGGCATCATCGTGCTCGACCTCATCGACATGGAGGAAAAGAAGAACCGCCAGAAAGTGTTCCAGGCGGTCGAGCAGGAGCTGCGCAAGGATCGCGCGCCGTCGAAGACGCTGCAGGTGTCGGATTTCGGGCTCGTCATCGTCACGCGCAAGCGCGTGAAGCAGAGCCTCGAGCGGACGCTGACCGAGCCCTGCCCGTACTGCTCAGGGACAGGGCTGATCAAGTCGAGCGCGACGATCTGCCACGAGATCCTGTCGGAGTTCACGAAGGTCGCGGGGGAGCTGAACGGCCACGGCGTCGTGCTCCGCGTGAACCCCGACATCGCGCGCGCGCTGAAGGAAGACGAGCGCGCGGTGCTGAAGGACCTCGAGACGAAACTCGGCAGGAAGGTGACGATCAAACCCGATCCCCACCTTCACCACGAGCAGTTCGACGTCATGGCGCTCTGAGTTAGAAATACTTCTTGAGCCCAATCGTCAGCGAGAGTCCCGAGCCGTCGGGCACCACGTCGTCGTTGGCGATGTGGTAGCGCGCCTCGCCTTTGACCGTCACGGTCCGCGACGTGAAGTATTCGATCCCGCCGCCGAAGGCGATCCCGGCGTCCGAATGCGTGTCGCCAACGGCCTCGCCGTTCTCGATGAGCCGGAGGAAGTAGGCGCCGATGCCGCCGCCAACGAACGGGTGAATCTTCCCGCGTTCCCAGTTGTATTGGACGTCGATCGTCAGCCGCGTCACGCGCAGTCCGTCGTCCTCGCGCCCCTCGAACGACGGGGCGGTCCAGCCGAAGCCTGTTCTGATGCTCGTGCGGGGCGTGAGGTAGTACTCTGCCAGCGCCTGCAGTTCCAGCGCAGTGTTCAGACCGCTTTCCTGCGGGAAGAAGACTCCGATGTCTCCCCCGACCCCCCACATCTCGGTGTCCGGCACGCGCGGCTGAGCAGCGACATTCGAGACTGACGCAAAAACGAGCAGGGCGGTGATGACTGCAAATCTCATCTAGAACCTCCTCGAGATAGGCCGATGAGGCTGCAAGACAGATACCGCGTTCCGGACGTCGAGAAGAAGAATAGAGAGGGCCGACGCGAGGCGCCAGGAGTGCACTCGCACGGATGCACCGAGTGCACTCGCGCTCAGCGCACCCGATGCTCCTCAGTGCACCCAGCGTACCTTACATCGTCGACGAACTGGCCGGCAGATGGATCAGATAGTGCGTGCCCGCGCGGTTGATCCAGACGCGCACGTAGTCGTTGCCTTTCAGGAGCTGGACCTTCGACCCGCCCGGGCGCGGCGGCGTATCATCGGCGATCTGACCGATCTCTGCGCCGGGGACGATGCTCACGACCTCGCGGCCCTTGACCTGGCCGCCCTGCTGGAACTCGACCCAGCGCTCGAGCTTCTCGGTCTGGCCGATCGCATCCGGCTTCGCTTCCTGCGCGGTCAGGCGGACCTGGTAGGTACCCGGCTTGAGCGGCTTGCCGTCCGCCGTCACGGCCCGCGTGATGCGGACGCTGCCGAGCGCCAGGTCGCCGCCGGGAACATCCGGCGCGGGCCCGGCCGACCCGCCCATCTTGGTTGGCTGCTGCGCGGAGAGATTCGTCGCGATCGTCAGCGCAATCGCCGCCGCGGCCCACATCAACTTTTTCATTTCCCGCCTCCTCGAAGGCTCAGAATACCGCAAATCCCTGCTGAGTTTGCAAACCGGGTGCCACGGCGTGCACCTCGTTGAAACCGGGGATCTCCGAGAGAATGTATCGGAAGATGCGACTGGTTTCTGTTCACGGTATGCCGTATCGATGTGGTCGGGCACCCGGGCGGCCCTGAAGACGCTACGCTCTGTCGCTCTGGCGGCCCTGAAGGGCCGTGCTACTTCTTAATGACGATGTCGCCGCTGAACGTGGTGAGCTCGAGGATGGCGCTGCCGTCGCCGTAGGTCCCGCGCAGGCTGCGCCGCTTGCGGCTGCCGCGGCGCTGGTCGTCCGGATCCGCCGCCCGGTAGGCGAGCTCCAGATCGGACCGCACCTCGCCGCTGAAGGAGGTCGCCTCGACCTCGAAGCCGGCGCCGCCCGAGGGCGCGAACAAGATGTTGCCCGAGTGGGACTGCAGCTCGTAGCGGCCGCGCTTGGCGATCGCGCCGGAGAAGTGCACGTCGCCGCTCATCGACTGGATCTCGGCGGTGTCGCACGCCACGTCGCGCAGCTCGACGCCGCCGCTGACCGTCGACAGCTCCAGTCGGCCCGCTTTGAGCCCGCGCGCGATCACGTTGCCGCTTACGCTCGACGCAGCGAGTGCCCCGTCGGTCGCGATGCCGGTCAGGTCCACGTCTCCCGACACCGTCTTCGCCGTCGTCACGCGCGTCGCCGAATCGATCGTGACGTCGCCGCTGATGGTTTCGATCGACAGCTCGCCCTTCATCCGCGCCGCCTGCACGTCCCCCGACACCGAGTGCACGGTCACGCGCGTGTCGGCCGGCGCGGTGACGCGATAGTCCGCGCTCGCGTGGTAGTTGCGGTGCCCGTACCGGTTCCGGTCCTTGTACCTGACCCGGATCTCGGCGCGCGATGCCCCCTTGATGACGTCGACGTAAATCAGATCCAGCTGGGCCTTCGCCGCCTCTGGCGTCGCGCCGAAGCCGCGCAGGATGACCTCGACCACGGCTTCGTCGCCGCCGCCCGGGTTGATCGTGACGTCGCCCGAGATGTTGGACAGATCCAGTGTGCCGTTGCGACCGATCGACAGC
>JBOGJB010000254.1:0-1921 GCA_050745085.1 Vicinamibacterales bacterium | reverse complement strand
ACGCCGCGCTTTCGATCTTCGGTACAAGCGGTGGCGGTCACAGCGGTCGTCCGGGATCGCAAGGGGCGGTTCCTTCGGGACCTCTCGCGAGGAGATTTCGAGGTGTTCGATCGAGGCGTGAAGCGCTCGATTAGCGATTTCAAGTCGGAGACGTCGGCGCCGGCGAGCGTCGCGATCGTCTTCGACGTGAGCGGCAGCATGGAAGTGGCGTCCAAGCTCGCCTGGGGCCGCCAGGTCGCGGCGCACCTGCTTGCGGCGCTCGACGATCCGTATGCCGCGGACGCGCGGACCGACGACGCGGCGGCGGTGTTCACGTTCCACACGGAGCTGAAAGAAGTGCAGCCGTTTACGGCCGATCGAAACGCCGTGAAGCGCGCGCTCGAGACGGTCAAGCCGTTCGGAGAGACATCGATCTTCGACGCGATCTACGAAGCGGCCGGGCGCGTGGTCGCGCGCGGCACGTCGCGGCGCGCGCTGGTGGTCATCACCGATGGGATCGACACCGGCAGCCGGATCAGCTCGAGCGAGGCGACGGTCGCGGCGAGCAGCGTGGACGTGCCGGTGTATGTGGTCGAGGTCGTCCCGCCCATCGATCATCCGGTCGGGGAAGACGGCGAGCGCACGGCGGAGCTGCAGCCGACCCAAGAGCTGGCGTGGCTCGCCGAGCGGACAGGCGGCGCGGCCTTCGTGGTCAGCGTGCCGGCGCACGCCAGCATCGCGACGCGACGAATTGTCGCGGAGCTGCGCCATCAGTACTTGCTGGCGTTCTCGACAGGGGACGAACCGGGCTGGCACCCGGTGGAAGTGAAAACGCGCGACCGGGAGTTGCGCGTGCGCGCGAGGGCGGGTTATCTCGTCGGGCGGCCGGTCGGAACTCCGGAGTCAGGTGTCAATCGGAACAGGGACTTGTAAGTGATAACAGGAGGAACGGCAATGCGGAAATTGGTCATGGCCATGGCGGTTGCGGCATTTGCTGCCGGCGGGTCGGCGGCGTGCGCGACCAAGAAGTTCGTGCGGACCTCTGTTGGCGAAGTGAACAACAAGGTCGACACAATCTCGCGGTCGCTCGAAGAGACGCAGGAGCGGACGCGGCAGAACGAGCAGCGGATCGCCGAGGTGGATACCAAGGCGGACGCGGCGGGCAGCAGGGCAGATGCGGCGGGTAAGTCGGCAGCCGACGCCCGCTCGGTGGCCGATCGCGTGAACGTGCGCGCCGACGAGATCGAGCGTGCGTCGAAGCGGTTGATCTACGAAGTGGTGCTCAGTGAGGACCAGGCGAACTTCAAGTTCGGGAGGAAGGCCCTCCCAGACACGGCCCGCACCGAGATCGACCAGCTCGTCCAGCAGCTCAAGTCGGATCCGAAGGGCGCCTACATCGAGATCGAAGGGCACACCGACTCGGTCGGCGACAAGGCCTACAACGAGTTCCTCGGACTCGAGCGGGCCCAGGAAGTGAAGCGGTACCTCTACGAGACGCACCAGGTGCCGCTGCACAAGATCAACGTCATCAGCTACGGTGAGGACAAGCCGGTCGCGCCGAACAACACGCGCGACGGCCGCGCGCAGAACCGGCGCGTCGTCGTTCGCATCCTCACCTAGAGCGCGGGATCGGGGGCAGGGTGCATCAATGTGCCGTCATGGGCTGGCGGCACGCCGACAATAACAGCACTTTCGCAGGGTGCTCGCATCCTGTCCCCGGTCACGCGCTTCTGAATTCTGAATTCTGAATCAGAATCCAGAATAAAGTCCTTCACCGGGGCCTCCGATACTTGATCGGAGGCCCCATGCGTTTCAGCGCCCTCACCGCCGCGCTGCTCATGGCCGCGCCGTCGATCGCCGGCGCCCAATTGGTCGGGCTCGGCCCGCGGTTCTCGCTCGTCCGCGGCGACGCCGAGGCGGGCACCAGCGCCGACTGCTGCAC
>JBOGJB010000253.1:0-3640 GCA_050745085.1 Vicinamibacterales bacterium | reverse complement strand
GGCCTTGTCCTGCATGATCTTCGACGCGCGCAGCGAATCGCGCCGGTGGATCACCGTCACCTTGGACGCGAACTTCGTGAGGTAGATTGCTTCCTCCATCGCGGAGTCGCCGCCGCCGATCACGGCGATCGGACGCCCGCGGAAGAAGTAGCCGTCGCAGGTCGCGCAGGTCGAGACGCCGTGCCCCATCAGCGCGCGCTCCGACGGCAGGCCGAGCAGCCGCGCCGACGCCCCGGTCGCGATGATGAGCGCGTGGCTGCGGTACTCGTTGTCCGCCGTCCTGACGGTGAACGGCCGATGCGAGAGGTCGACGGCGGTGACGTCGCCCTGGATGATCTCCGTACCGAAGCGCTCCGCCTGCGCGCGCATCTCGGCCATCAGCTCGGGGCCCATGATGCCGTCGCGGAAGCCGGGGAAATTCTCGACCGCTGTCGTCAGCATGAGCTGGCCGCCCGCCTCGAGTCCTTCGATGAGGAGCGGCCTCAGATTCGCTCGCGCCGCGTAGAGCGCGGCCGTCAGCCCTGCGGGCCCTGAGCCGATGACGATCACACTGCGCGGACTGGACATACTGAATCGCGGATTGCCAGATCGTGGATTGTCGGACTGATTGCGGATTGCAATTCCCAATTCTCAATCCTGCAATGGCCCGTCTATTGAATGTGCTTGTCGAGGATGCGCTTGAGCGTGTCCTTGTCTGTGAGGCCGACGACCTGTTCGACTACCTGCCCGCCCTTGAAAAGAAGCAGCGTCGGAATACCCCGGACCATGTAGCGCGTCGGGACCGACGGGTTCTCGTCCACGTTCATCTTCCCGATGACGACCCGGCCCGCGTAGTCCGCCGCGAGCGCTTCGACCGTCGGCGCGATCCGCCGGCAAGGGCCACACCATTCCGCCCAGAAGTCCACGAGCACCGGATCCTTGGCCCCCAGGACCTTCTGCTCGAAATCGCCGTCTGTGAATGTCTCCACGTTAGCTGACGCCATTCCTCACCTTTCTGATTCTTGCCCGCCCGCCGTCGTTCTCCGCGCTTGCGGGAATCCACTCCCGCTCGCTGGCGCTCGGCGCTTCGCGCTGGCCGCCGACGCTTTCGGAAACAGGGCTCTATACACTTTGACATACTCCCGGGCCGAAACGTCCCAGGAATGATCCTCTTCCATCCCCGCAAGTTGAAGGGCGCGCCAGTCTTGCCTGTTCTGATTGAACACGGTGAGCGCGCGTCCAACCGCCCCCACAAGCGCCCGCGGCCGGTACTCCTCGAACGTGAAGCCGTTCCCCTTCCCCGTCTTCTCGTCGTGGTTCGTGACCGTGTCGGCGAGACCGCCGGTGGCTCGCACGAGGGGCACCGTCCCGTAGCGCAGGCAGTACATCTGGTTGAGCCCGCACGGCTCGAACCGCGACGGCATCAGGAACATGTCCGCGCCGCCGACGATGAGGTGCGCGAGCGGCTCGTCGAAGCCGATTCGCGCGCCGACGCGCGCCGGCCGCTGGGCAGCCAGCCGCGACCACTGACGCTCGTAGCGCGCTTCGCCAGACCCGACGAGCGCGAACGTCGCGTCGAGCGCGAGAAGATCGGTGACGGCCGCTCCGAGCAGGTCGAAGCCCTTTTGATCGGTCATCCGCGACACGAGCCCGATAAGCGGGCGATCGACGGCGGCGTCATCGGCGGGAAGCCGAAACCTCTCGAGAAGCGCCTGCTTCACCTGCCGTTTGGCGTCGAGGTTCGAGGGCCCGTAGTGAACGGGCAGATGCGGGTCGGTTTCGGGATTCCACGCCTCGACGTCTATGCCGTTGAGGATGCCGCTCAGCACCGACTGCCGCGCGCGCAGGATCCCGTCGAACCTGAAGCCCAGCTCCGGCGTCACGATCTCGCGCGCGTAGCGCGGGCTCACGGTGGTGATCCGATCCGCGAAGTTCACGCCCCCCTTGAGAAAACTCATCCTGCCCCAGAACTCGAGGCCCGCCGTGGTGTACAGCTCCCATCCGAGATCGAGGAGCGGCATCGTCTCGGCGGGAAACAGACCCTGGAACGCCAGATTGTGGATCGTGAAGACGGCCGGAAGGCCGGCGAGCCGCGGGTGCCTCGCGTAGTACGTCTTGAGGTACACCGGCACCAGCCCGGTCTGCCACTCGTGCGCGTGCACCAGCGACGGCCGCCACTCGTCGTCTGTCCGCGCGCCGAGCTCCAGCGCCGCGCGCGAGAGCAGCGCGAACCGGATGGCGTTGTCCGGATAGTCGGGACCGCCGGCGTTGTACAGCCCGGGCCGGTCGTACAGCTCCGGCACGTCCACGAAGATCGCGCGGGCCCGCTCGGCGAGCGGGTGCTCGAAGTATCCGACGTCGAAGGGCCGCCCGGCGATCCAGATGCGCTGCTGATCGATCGGCGAGCCCGAGTCGATGCCCCGGTAGCGCGGCAGGACGAGCGTCACCCGATGCCCGAGCCGCCCCAGCGCCTGCGGCAGGGCGCCGGCGACATCTCCGAGTCCGCCGGTCTTCGCGAACGGCGCCGCCTCAGGCGACACCATCAGAACGGAATGTGCGATCGGGCGAGCGGGTGATCGGGGCATGTAATCGGATCAGCGCACTATCTGGCCATCAGGTTCTCTATCGACTCATCAGGCTATCGGCGAGCTCGCGTTCGAGCTGACGCCCGCGCGCCGCTTCGCGCGCCGCGTCGGCGTGCCGGCCCTGACGGCTGTACACGTCGGCCATGACGTAGTGTCCGAGCGGCGCGTACGGCGAGCGCGGCCGGAGCTCGACCCCGCGCTCGGCCAGCCGCGCCGCCTCACCCAGGTCGCGATTCAGATCGAGCAGCAGCTTCGCCAGATACAGATGCCCCTCGGCGAACATCGGGTTGGCCGCGATCGCTTCGCGATATGCCGTGACCTGTGCCTCCCGCTGCCCCATCTCGCCGTACAACCGCCCGAGATTGAAGATGGCCTTGTAACTCGACGGATAGAGCTCGATCTCCTTCAAGTATTCGTCGATCGCGGTCCGGTAGTCCCGCCGCTCCTCGGCGATGAGCGCCAGGTTGAAGTGCGCGAGCCGGACGTCGGACCGCTGCGCGATCGCCGCGCGAATCTCCTGCTCCGCCAGCGCGGCGTTCCCCTTCTTGAGCGCGACGACCCCCAGCGCGTTTCGCGCCGCCACCATCTTAGGCTCGAGCTGCAGCGTTTCGGTCAAAAGCTTCGACGCCTCGTCCAGCTCCCCACGATCGATCAGAATCTGAGCGACCTCGTATCGGACCTGAGAGTTCTTCGGATCCAGCTCGAGGAACCGGCGGTAGCCGACCAGCGCCTCCTCATCCCTGCCGATCTGCCGGAAGGCGTTGGCCATGTTCACCATCGCCATCTCGTCGTCCGGCTTCAGCGCAAGCGCCCGCCTGAAGTACTCGATCGCCTGCTCCTGCCGGTTCACGCGCGCGTGCACGTTCCCAAGCATGAACCAGGCGTCCACGACCTTCGGGTCCTCGCCGACCACCTGCTTGAGGATGCCGACGACCTCGTCGAACCGCTTCTCGTCCTTCGAGATGTCGCGCGCCTTGCTGATCAAGTTGAAGACCCGGATCTTGTCCTTCGGATCCGCCAGCCCGCTGCGCGACGCGTCGGGCGGCGCGGTCGCGACGAACGACCCGATGTAGCCC
>JBOGJB010000252.1:0-7973 GCA_050745085.1 Vicinamibacterales bacterium | reverse complement strand
CCGCTGCGCCGCGCGATCCCACCACTCGTTGAGGATCATCCCGTGCCGCGCGGGAAAGCTGCCCGTGCTGATCGTCGCATGCCCGGCGCATGTGGCGGTGTTCAGGTATGGATACGCCGCCTCGCTGAATCGCGCGCCGCCGTCCACCAGGCGTTTGAAGCCCGCGACCCATACATGTCCGTACCGATCGACGTAGTCCGACCTCATCTGGTCGACGACGAGCACCACGACGAGCCGGGCCTGCGGGGACCTGTCGGCGGCCCGTGCCCCGGACGAGCCGAGGCACAGCGCGAGCGTGGCCGTTAGAGCGAGTGCAGCGTGACGCATGTGACAGCGGTCACCGTCGAAGGGCTGGCCAATAGCATATCGCGGCGACGAAGCTGTCGAAGACGGCGCAGGCGACGAAGTACCACCGGGGGGCGAGGGCGGGGGGCAGCAGGCCGGGCCGGTGAGCGATGTCGACGAGCGCGTGCCCGACGAATCCGAGAGCGATCATCGTGAGCGCCTGCCGCGGATCGCGCATCGAGGCGACGGCGGCGAGCGCGACCACGGCAGCTGCGACCATGATTTGGAAGGCGGTGCCGGTGAGATGCTCCTGCACCACGGCCAGCCCTACGTCTGCACCGCCCGTCGCCGCCAAAATCAGCGACGCAAAGCGGATGAGGCGGAACTCCTCGACCAGCCGCTCGGCAGGGGAGGCGGCGGCGCGCGTGGCCTGGAACGCCTGCCGTACGAGCACCGCGAGAACGCCGAGCGCGGCAACCGCGAGTGCGCGTTGCGCCTCACTCACGGGGCCCACGGGGGGTTTCCGTGGTCCCCGTGTCCTCCGTGTTTAGCTTCGCCGTGGGCTTCGTCTTCTCCGTGTCCTCGTACACCACGCGGCCGCCCACGATCGTACGCAGGACGCGCGTCGTCAGGATCTCGCGGGGCGCCACCGTCATCACGTCCTTCGACAGCATCACGAGGTCGGCCAGCTTGCCTGGCTCGAGCGAGCCGAGGTCGTGCTCGGCGTGCGCGGCGAACGCGGCGTTGATGGTGAACGAAGCGAGCGTCTCTTCGCGCGACAAGCGCTGATCCGGCTGCCAGCCGCCGGGCGGCTTGCCATCCGGCTGCTGCCGGGTGATGGATGCGAAGAAGCCGAGCATCGGGTTCGCTTCTTCGACGGGGAAGTCCGAGCCGTTCGCGATTAAGGCGCCCGTCTTGATCAGCTTTTGCCAGACATAGGCCCCTTCCTCGACGCGCGCGGGTCCGAGCCGTGTCGGCGCCCACGGCAGGTCCGACGTCGCGTGCGTCGCCTGCATGGAGGCGATGACGTTCAGCGTCCCGAAACGCGGAATCTCGGCGGCGTCGAGGATCTGTGCGTGCTCGTTGCGCATGCGCAGGTTGCGCGCGCCCGGGACTTCCTTCTGCACGCGCTCGAACACGTCCATCGCCACGCGGTTCCCGCGGTCCCCGATCGCGTGAATGCAGGTCTGAAATCCGGCCTTCGACGCTTCGAGCGTCTGCTGGTACACCTCCTCGGGTGGGGTCGTGAGCAGGCCCCGCGTCCCGGGACGATCGCTGTAGGGCTCGAGCAGCGCCGCGCCGTACGAGCCGAGCGCGCCGTCGGCGCCAATCTTGATCGCCCGCACGGCGAGCCGGTGATCCTTGTAGTCCGTGATCGGTCCCTTCGCGAAGTGCGGCCGCAAGGTGTCGAGGCTCCCGCGCAGCATCACGTAGAGGCGCGTCTGAAGTTGGTCCTCGTCGATCAGCTTCTTGAAAAGATCGACGTTCCGCCCGCTGGTGCCAGCGTCATGGACCATCGTCAGGCCCAGACGCCGGCATTCCCGGTCCGCGAGGAGCATCTGCTCGACGAGCTGATCGGGCGTGGGATCTGGGATCTTGCCGCTCACGAGCCCCTGGGCTCGATCGATCAGCACGCCGGTGGGGCTTCCGTCCCTGTTGCGGATGATCTCGCCGCCCGGTGGATCCTTTGTGTCCTTCGTCAGGCCGGCAAGCTCCATCGCCTTCGAGTTCGCCCAACCGGCGTGCCCGTCGACTCGGGTCAGGTACACCGGATTGTCCGGCGACGCCCGGTCGATGATCGCGGCGATGGGGAACGCTTTTTCCGGCCAGTCGTTCTGGTCCCAGCTCCGGCCGAGGATCCACTCGCCCGGGCGCGCCTTCGCCGCGGCCGCCTTCACCATGCCGGCGATCTGCTCCGCGCTCGTCGTCCCGCGCAGGTTCAGGCGCTGGAGCGAGGCGCCGAGGTTGGTGAAGTGGCCGTGCGCGTCGTGCAGGCCCGGCACGATCGTCGCGCCGCCCGCGTCGACGACACGCGACGCGGGGCCCTTCAGCTTCAGAATGTCGGCGTTCGACCCGACGGCGGCGATCCGCTGCCCGCGGATAGCGATCGCCTCGGCGCGCGGCTGTTTTGCGTTGACGGTATAGATCTTCGCGTTGTGGACGATCAGGTCCGCGGGCTCCGGCGCTTGCGCCGTCGCCAGTACGGCGACGCTCCCAATCAGCGACAAGGTAGCGCACGACTTCAGTCGTGCGGCCATCGGAAGCGTGGCGCCCGCCTTCAGGCGGGCGATTTGGATTCTCATGTCTTACCTCGCTGCGGCCGCGGCCGACGTCTCGACCGTGCCGCGCGCGCCGGCCGCGGGGCCGTAGAAGATCGAGTTGAAGAGCAGCTTGTAGGTGCCCCACGTCTGGGCGCGGCTCTGCACGCGGAACGTGTGCATGATGACGCGCCCGCGCCCCATGCCGACGTCGAGGACCGCGGCCGTCCCGCGCAGCCTCTCGTCGCCGATGATCCAGCCGCTCCGGAGCAGCGGCTCCTGCGGGTAGCGCGCGACGATCCCGGCGCTGATGCTGGCAAACGACGGCTTGGTCACGTAGCCGCCGTTGCTGATGAACATCGCGTCCGCCTCGTCCGGCATCCCGAAGCCGATCGGGTGCCGCGTGTCCACGTTGACCTTGAGGAGCGACCCGGGGCAGAAGAACGTGTCGGCATCGACGCCGGCGACGACGTTCTCGGCCGGCACGCCGAGCTGCTCGATCGCGAACGCGGCGGCGTTCCCCAACGTGATGACGGTGCCGCCGGCCTGGACGAAGTCCTTCAGGTTGCGGACCCCCTCCTCTCCGATGCCGCCCTTGTACTCGGGGCGGACGTTCCGCGCGATCTGCCCGCGCACGACCTGCTGCGCCGACATCTCCGCGAAGAGGATTACGTCGAAGCGCGAGATGAGATCCGGCTTGCGCAAGTCCGCGTTGCGCGCGTGCGTGTAGGGGAACTCGTGTTGCTCCAGGAGCCAGCGGGTCCAGCCGGCGTCCATGTTGCCGCCCCACGGCTCGTAGAGCGCGAGGCGCGGCGCCCTGATGGCCAGCGTGGCCGACGGCGCGGTCCCCGCGGCCTCCACGTCCAGCTTCAGCTCCTCGGCGATCTTGGCGATCGCCTCGCGCCGCGCGCCCCGGACGACGATGGCGCCGGGGGAGAAACGATGGCCGTTGACGGTGACGGCGTCGCGGGCCCACGCCACGTCCGCTCCGTCCTTCAGCAGCCGGTTCATCGCGACCAGGCTGTTGTTCACCTCGTGGTTGAAGACGTACACGCTGCCGCTGCCGTTGATCTTTCCGGCGCGCGCCGTCGCGTCGGCGGTCAGGAGCGTGAGCCTCGCCTCGAACGGCTTGTCCACCTTGACCGTCTTCACGCCCATCAGCATGCCGAGCGTCCAGGCCGACACGTCGTACGGCCGATCGATCGGCGCGGTCGCGAACGGCCAGCGGATGTCCGGATAGCGCTGAGCCTCGAGCAGATCCTTGATCCAGCGTCCGAACGGCTGCGCGAGCAGCATCACGTGCGTCCCCGCCGGGTATTCACGGCCGTCGGCGGTGAACGGCGCCTGCGCGACGTGCACCTCGCCCCCTTCCGCCTGCACGAGCTGCACGAGCTTTGCCGCCGCGATCGGATCGCGCTGATCGACCGGGACGACGTACGCGAACGGCCCTCCTTTCGCGTAGAGGTCGATCGTCCGCCTGTTCATCAGGTAGAAATTGCGCTTCAGCATCTCCTTGTTGTTCGCGACGCCTTCGAGGAGGCCGAGCGCGGAGATGAACTGGTAGTCGACGACGTCGGCGAGGCTCCATTTGCCGCCGAGCCACGGCTGGGTGTAATTCATGCGGTACTGGACGTCGGTCGGCGCCGGCAGCGGCGCATTCGGATCGCGATCGGCGGAGCCGAACCCCCCGCCGCCCCTCTGTCCGTCCGCCGCCGGCGCGCGCGGCGGCCGATCCGGATCCGCCATCTCCTGCGTCAGCGTCGTTCCGAGCCGCGAGCTGGCCACTTCCGTCAGCAGCGCAATCATGTTGTGCCACCACGGATTGGTGCTGTTCGCGCCCTGCCAGAAGCCCGTGTACTGCTCGCCCCAGATGACGCCGGTCTTGCCCGCCTCGTGCAGCTTCGCCGCCATCGCCTGGCCGAGCAGGTTGACTTCGCTCCACACGAGCGGGTCGACGTTCGGGTTGGGCGGGTTCTTGAACGGCGGGACGAAGATGCGCGCGCGGTTGCTGCCCATCTGGTGTTTGTCGAGGTACACCTCGGGCAGCCAGTCCTTGTAGGTGACGCGGGTCAGGTGCTGGGTCTCGACCTGCGTCAGCATGTAGTTGTCGCGGTTGTTATCGTGTCCGATGTACTTGTGGTACAGCTCGGGCAACGGCGAGTCCTCGAACGGCGTGCCCAGGTTCTTGTTGTACCAGTCCACGACCATCTGCTGGCCGTCCGGGTTCTGCGACGGGATGAGCAGCAGGATGACGTTCTTCAGGACGTGGTCCATCCACGGCGATCGCTCGGTGGCCAGCTTGTGAATCAGTTTGTTCACCATCTGGCTGTTGCCGATCTCGGTCGAGTGGACGTTGGTGCCGATGAGGAGCACCGTCTTTCCCTCGCGTGCGATGCGGGCCGCTTCCTCGTCGGTCGTTTTCCGCGGGTCGGCGAGCTTCTTCTGCTGTTCCTGATGCGCGGCGAGGTTCGCAATCGTGTCCGGCGACGAAACGATCGCCATGATGTAGGGCTTGCCCATCGTCGTCTTGCCCAGCTCCTGGACGGCGATCCGGTCGGAGGCGCGGTCGACCGTCTGGAAGTACTCGACGATCCTGTCCCAGCCGGCGAGCTTTCGCTCGGTTCCCATCGGGAAGCCGAAGAACTGCTCGGGGCTGGGCGGCTGCGACTGGGCCGACGCGAACGAAGCGCAGAGGAGGGCGGCTGTGGTCAGCGTCACGAGGCGACGGCGCTTGTGCATGGCAACCTCTTCGAAGGGAAGGGATTATAACCTGTGAACACGCGCGGGAGCGGTCGCTCGCGTGGGACCGACACGGGCTCCGCAGGCCGAAACCGCGGCTCCGACTCGGCACTCTTTCGCTCCGCGGCGGTCAGGGTTGTCGCGGCAGCCCCCGCTTTCTGAACGAGCGGCATCTGGCTAGCTGTTGGGCCGGACGCCCCTTTTGCGGCCGACCGCCGCGGAAAACTCGCTCCGCCGCGGTTTGGTGCGAATAAGTCGGCCGCTCCGCGACGGTCCCGCGCGAGCGACCGCTCCCGCGCGTTCCGTGATGGCCGGATTCGACATTCGCTCGATTACACATACCGGACTAAACCGGCTGTAGATCATGATTCGCTGTTTGGTGTTCTCGCGGCGGGTCGCGCGATGCCGAGGTATTCTCCACAGCGCTTCATCGGCGCGACGCGGGATGATAGAAGGCCATCCAGATCCGGCACATTGCGACGACACGGAGAGTTGCATGGCTTACAAAATCAGCATCGTCAGGGACGGAGAGGGGTTTGAAATCATCGGAAACCGCGAAGGCTTGACGGCTATAGCGGAAGTCTGCCTGCAACTCGCGCAGCTCCCCGAGACACGCGCCGAATCGCGCCGGCTCGGGAACCACTATCATTATGCGGACTGGGCGCAGAACGTTGAGGCGGACTCTATTCCACTGACGATCCTCTACGACCCTGAGCTTTGAACCGGGTCAAAGTAGCCCACTTACCAACGAAGTCGCGCCTCTCGGTGCGAAGCAGCAGTAGATGCAGTAGTTCGTTAGGCGGACTCAAACTGCCATGCCAATCCTGGTTTGCACGCCTCTTACCTACGGCTCAGAAGGCGACGAGCGTGCGTTTTTCGAGTGGCCTCGTCATCGATGAATCAAAAGGAACCGGATAATTGAGGCTGGTGGACGCGCGACCGCGCGCTCGCGCGGGACCGTCGCGGAGCAGGCCGACTTGGTCACACTAAACCGCGGCGGAGCGAGTCTTCCGCGGCGGTCTGCCCCAAAAGGGGCGTCCGGCGTTACAACCAGCCAGGTGTCGCTCGTTCAGAAAGCGGGGCTGCCGCAACAACCCTGACCGCCGCGGAGCGGAAGAGTACCGAGCGGAGACGCGGTTTCGGCCTGCGGAGCCGTGTCGGTCCCGCGCGAGCGCGCGGTCGCGCGTCGAACGGAATCAGTCAACCCATCAGACCAGAAACGACAGCGGGTCGACCCCGTACTCCGCCGGATCAACCGGTGTCCTGACCGAGGCGGCCTCTCCATTCTTGTCGCGCGACTCCCAGAGATTCCGATCGACCGGGAGGGTCATGCGCTCGCCGGCCTTGTCGATAATCACGCGCACGCGCGGCCGGTACGGGTCCGGCGCGTGCACCTTGATGACGACCGCCAGCTCGCCGGAGCTGAGCCGCACCAGGTTGCCCGGCGGGTAGATGCCGAGGAGCTGGGCGAAGCGGCGGACGAGGTGCTTGTCGAAGTGCGCGCCGTCGTTGTTCTGCAGCACGGCGAGGACGCGGTCGCTCGGGAACGCCTGGTGGTACGCGCGGTTCGAGCGCATCGCGTCGTACACATCCGCGATGCTGCAGAGCTGCGTGCCGAGGTTCAACGTGGGCCGTTTGACCCCCGCCGGATAGCCGGTTCCGTCAATCCGCAGGTGGTGCTCGAAGGCGACGACAGGGGTGAGGATCGGCATCTCCGGCGTGCGCCTCAGGATTTCTGCCCCGTCCACCGGGTGCCGCTTCATGATCTCGAACTCGTCTGGATTGAGCTTGCCCGGCTTGTTCAGGATCTCTTTCGGCGTGCGGACCTTGCCGATGTCGTGCATCAGCGCCGACAGTCCGAATTCGCGCAGCAGCCGTCCCTCGATCCCGAGCGCCCGCGCCTGTCCCATGGTCAGGATCGACGTGTTCACCATGTGCGTGAACGTGTAGTTGTCGTAAGTCTTCATCGCCGTCAGCGCGACGAGCGCCGTGCGGTTCTGCGTGACCGCGTCGGCCAGGCCCTCCACGGTCTGCATCGCGAGGCCCGGGTCGGGGCGCCCTTCGCGCTCAGCCACGTGCACGAGCGTCTCGGCCGCGATCGTTGCTTTGCCGTAGAGCCGCCGGATGGCCTCGATGTCGCTCTGGATCCCGTCGGTCTGCTGCTCGTCGGTGATGCGCCCGACGCGGATGTGAGAGAGTCCCTTGGCTGGGTCCGCCGGTGCCGCGCCCGGCTCTGATTTGGCCGGCAGCGCGCCGACCGCGCGCGCGAACGTGTCGAGCTCGCCGGCGGTCACCCCGCGATCGATGAGAATGCGCTCGATGCCGTTCGCCTTGAGCCGCCGGATCAGATCGCCCATCGTCGCGCTCGTCTTCGGGAGCGGCGTGTCGGCGACGACGAGCTGCCCGCCGACGACGCCGATCGTGATCGAGGGGCCGGCGGAGTGGAGCTGGCGCAGCGTCTCGAGGAGCGCGTCCAGGTTCTTCGCGATGAGCGGATGGCCCGGCGCGTAGAGCATCGACCCGCGCAGCGCGGACGCCAGCCGGCGAATCAGATCGTCATAGAGGGTGGTGCGATCCTGATTGTCAGCCATTCGTGCCTCTTACGTCGTGCCTCGTGCTTCGTGCCTCGGACCTCGTGCTGTGTGCTTCGTGCCTCGGGCCCAGGCCGCCTTGCACGCCCGACCTGAAGGT
>JBOGJB010000251.1:0-2478 GCA_050745085.1 Vicinamibacterales bacterium | reverse complement strand
TCCGCGGCGGGTGGGGCATCGCCTACGAGCGGCTGTTCAACAACTCGATCACGAACATCCGCTTCAATCCACCCGACTACTCATTCACGGTCGCGTCGCCCGTGTTCGTGGCGGCGCACGCCGGCATCCCGATCGCGTACGGTCCGCGGAACCCCGACGGGACACCGCGGTCCGAGCCGATCACGATCACGGGCCCAAGCCGCAACATCGGGGTCCAGGACGGCCTGGGGATCGTCGGCAACATCATCGGCTGGAACCCGCGCTTCGGGACGTCGCAGCAGTCGCTCCGCGTGCCCGACCCGAACACGAAGGACGCGTTCACCTACAACTGGTTCGCGGGCGGGCAGACCGAGCTTCTCTGGAACATGGTGCTCGAGGCGAACTACGTCGGCAACATCGGCCGCAACTTCGGGCGGCTCGTCGACTACAACACGGTGCGCGGTGACCTGTTCGACGGCCGGCTCGACCGGCTCAACCGGGGCTTCGGCGGCATCAACTTCCGCGCGATGCTCGCGCGGACCGAGTACCACGGCGCGCAGCTCCAGTTGAACAAGCGCTTCTCGAAAGGCTACACGTGGCAGGTCTCGTACACGGTCGGCAAGGCGATGGACAATGGCTCCGACGTCCAGGTCGCGGGCGTGCCGGTCGACGCGCGCGACATCGACCTCGAGTGGAGCGTGTCGGACTTCGACGTGCGCCACCGGTTCGTCGCGAACTGGCTGTGGGAGCTGCCGTTTTTCCGCGGGGCGACGGGGGCGAAGCGGGCGCTTCTCGGCGGCTGGCAACTGAACGGCATCACCGCGCTCCAGAGCGGCTTCCCCTTCAGCGTCACGACCAGCCGCGCCTACGGCGCCGGCGGCGACTTCAACGGCGACGGCGTGAGGACCGATCGCCCGAACCAGCCGTCGTTCGGCACCGACCTGAACGTCGACCGCCAGGACTACATCAACGGGATCTTCCAGGCGTCCGACTTCCCGATCACTGGGTTCATCCTCGGCGACCTGCCCCGAAACGCGTATCGGGGCCCCGGCTTCGCGAGCACGGACCTGTCGCTCTTCAAGAACTTCGCGCTGCCGTTCGGCCCCACGACGAAGCTGCAGTTCCGCGCGGAGGTGTTCAATGTGTTCAACCGCGTGAACCTCCTTCGGCCGGTCGGCAACCTGGCGTCGCCGCAGTTCGGACGCTCCACCCAGGCGTTTCCCGCGCGGGAGATACAGTTCGCGCTGAAGGTGATCTTCTAGGCGGAAAGGTTCTGCGTTCAGGTTTCAGGGTTCTCGGTTCTGGGGTTCGAGTTCTTTTCGAGCCCCTGAACCGTCCTCTTCAGTGGCGCGCTCATTCACGACCCTAGCGATCCTCGTGTGGGCGGCCGCGTGCGCGAGAGAAGCGCCCGAGACGCCGCGGCGATCGATCGTGCTCGTGACGATCGACACGTTGAGGGCGGATGCGGTCGGCGCCGGCACTCCCGCGCTCGAGCGGCTGCGGGGCGAGTCGATCGACTTCGCGCAGGCAGTGACGGTCGCGCCGCTGACGCTCCCGTCGCACGCGTCGCTCTTCACGGGCCTTTTCCCGCAGGCCCACGGCGCGCGCGACAACCATATCTTCACGCTCGCGGAAGGCATTCCAACCTTCACCGAAGCGCTGCGCGCGCAGGGCTACGCGACGGGGGCCTTCGTAGGCTCGATCGTCCTCGCCCGGCGCTACGGGCTCGCGCGCGGGTTCGACGAATACGACGACGGCGTTCAAGGGCCCGAGCGCGCCGGCGCGGAGACGGTCGCGCGCGCATCGGCGTGGCTCGGCCGGGCACGCGAGCCGTTCTTCCTGTGGGTCCACCTCTTCGAACCGCACGCGCCCTACAAGGGCGGCAGCTACGCCGCGGATGTGGGCGAGGCGGATCGGCAGACAGGGCGGCTCCTCGACGCCGTCCGCGCGCGCGGCGCGTGGGACCGCACGGTCGTGAGCGTCACGTCCGACCACGGCGAGGCGCTCGGCGACCACGGCGAGGCGACGCACGGCTTTTTCGTCTACGACTCGACGCTGCGGATCCCCTGGCTGCTCCGCGCACCAGGTCTCGCGCCCAGCCGTTTTCCATATCAGGTCCGGATTGTCGATGTCATACCGACCATGATCGCGTTAGCAGGGGCCAACCCTACGAACCCTTCGAACCTGGCGAACCCCGCGAACCTTGCAAACCCTGCCAACATCGACGGTATCGACCTGAGCGCGCAGATCCAACGCCAAACGGATCCGGCGCTCGAGGGGTACGCGGAGACGCTCCTGCCGAGGCATCAGTTCAACTGGAGCGGCCTGCGCGCGCTGCGGATGCCGCGATACAAGTACATCGAGGCGCCGCGGCCCGAGCTCTACGATCTCGAGAAGGATCCGGCCGAGCGCGCCAACGTCATTGCTGCCGCGCCGGATCGCGCCGCGTCTGCGAAGCGCGCGCTGGCGGCAATCGAGCGGCGCGGCGCGCGGGGGAGC
>JBOGJB010000250.1:0-2720 GCA_050745085.1 Vicinamibacterales bacterium | reverse complement strand
CACCGCGCACAGCGTGAAGAGCGCGGCGGAGCTGCTCGCGCGGGTCCGCTCCGATCTCGATCACCTGGACCTCATCGTACTCGACCTGCGCCTGCCGCATGCCGGAGGGGTGGACCTCGTGCGATCGATCCGGAAGCTCGATCAGGGGAAGGTGCCGGTGCTGATCTTCAGCGGCACGATCGCCACCGCTGACGAGGTGCGGGAGCTCGCCGCCCTCGGCGTCGCGGGCTACGTGAACGAGTACAGCGCGGTGCAGCACATCCTGCCGTCGCTCGCGCCGCACCTGTTTCCGGACAACTTCAACCGGCGCGGCAGCCCGCGCGTCGTGCTCGGGATTCCGGTCGCCTATCACTTCGGCGCGACCATCGCCGCGGCGCTCACGCTGAATCTCGGCAAGGGGGGACTCGGCATCCGCACGATGAGCCCGCTCGCCCCCGGGTCGAAGGTGCGCGCGCGCTTCCGGCTGCCGGGATCGACCGACGACATCGAGACCGAATCGCGCGTCGCCTGGAGCGACCGCCGCGTCGGCATGGGACTCCAGTTCGAGAAGGTCGACGCCGCCGCGCAGACCGCGATCGACGAGTTCGTCGATCAGCACTTCTTCTCGAAGAGCGCGCCGTCGTAGCCTTCACCACGGATGTCGCGGATCACGATTAGCCACGGATTTCACGGATCCATGAGAGTCGCTCTGATTGCCTTGTCAGCACTCGTCTCAAGCGCCGTATCGATGCCGCTTCGGCAACCGCGGACGCTGGGGGACACTCCGTGCCTGCCATGTGATGGTGACATCCGGCTCCGCTGGCCGGTGAAGACGCTCACCGACCTGGACTGGCGCGAGGTCCGGCTGACACCGGTCCATGAGACGACCGTCAGTCAGCTACTAAGGCTGACGCAGCCGTCGGGAGCGGAGATGATGAGCGTCGCCGCAAAATCCCGCCGGATCTCACCGGTCGAACGACAGGTCTTCAAAGTGACGGCGCCGCTACACAACATTGGTCCGGCCGCGGACCGTGATGTGCATCTGTACCTGAGTGGTCCCGACGGGTCCCTGGACTACATCTTCGCAGAGGTCATCGATCCGGACTGCTACCGCCAGTGCGCTTCGAAGAGCGCTGATGATGCGACGACGGTAGCGGCGCTCTACAACCGATTCATGATCGCGCGCCGCACGCTGACCTCGGCGCCATTCTTCAGACCCACGCTCGAAGCTCATAAAGTCGGCGGAGTTATGGTCACCGTCACGGGCGTGGGGTTCTTCGATCCGGGCTACTCGAATCACATCGAGCTCCATCCGGTGCTCGACCTCGTCATTCATTAGCGGCAGATTCACGCAGGGCGCACGCTCGGTCGCGCCGCAGGCGCGAGGCTGGGAGAACGGGGGCGTGCGCGTGAGACATTCACGACGGCAGGCGTCTCACGCCCACGCCTCCGCCCTCCCAGCCCGGCGGCCGGCTGCGCCGGCCGCCCCGAGCGTGCGACCCGCAGATCCGGATCTGCGTGCATCCGCGTCTATCGGCTTGAAGAATCCGCGTAATCCGCGTAATCCGTGGCTAATCGTGATCCGCGGTGAGCGGTGGCAACCGTGATCCGCGGTGATCCGTGGTCCTGAGGAGCCGCAATCCGTTGGCAATGACGATCAGCGACGCCCCCATGTCGGCGACGACGGCCATCCAGAGCGTGGCGACGCCGGCGACGGCGAGCCCGAGGAACACGGCTTTGAGCACGAGCGAGAAGGCGATGTTTACCCGGATGTTGCGGACGGTCGCGCGGCTCAGGCGGACGGCGTACGGGACCTTGAGCAGCTCGTCGGCCATCAGCGCGACGTCCGCGGTTTCGAGCGCGGCGTCGCTCCCCGCCGCCCCCATCGCGATGCCGACGTCGGCCGTCGCCAAAGCCGGCGCGTCGTTGACGCCGTCGCCGACCATCGCGACCGTGCCGTAGCGGCGCCGCAGGTCTTCAATCGCCGACACCTTGTCTTCGGGCAGCAGCTCGGCGCGGACCTCGTCCACCCCGATCTCGCGCGCGATCGCGTGCGCGGTCTCGGCGTTGTCGCCGGTCAGCAGCGCGACGCGCGACACGCCCTGCTGGCGCAGCAGGTCGATGGCGTCCCTACCCGCTTCGCGCAGCTCGTCGGCGACCCCGATGACGCCGATCGCCTCGCCGCCGCGCGCGACGAGCACGGCGGTCCGCCCGCGCGCCGCGAGCGCGTCCAGGTGGACGTGGATCGTCGGCGAGCACAGCCCGCGCTCTTCGAACAAACGGTGATTGCCGACGACGGCGGCCGTCCCCGCGACGCGCGCCTCGGCGCCGCGCCCCGGCAGGGCCTGGAACGAATCGCCGGCCGCGAGCGTCAGCCCGTCCGCCTCCGCGCGCCGCACGATCGCGCGCCCGATCGGATGCTCGGACCGCAGCTCGAGCGACGCCGCCAGCCCGAGGACCGCGGCGGCCGACGCGCCGTCGAGCGGTTCGACGTCGGTCACGTGCACGCGTCCCTTCGTCAGCGTCCCGGTCTTGTCGAACGCGACGCAGCGCACGGCGCCGGTGCGCTCGAGGTGAATCCCGCCCTTGATGAGAACGCCTTTGCGCGCCGCGGCGGCGAGCGCCGACACGATCGAGACCGGCGTCGAGATGACGAGCGCGCACGGACAGGAGATGACGAGCAGGACGAGCGCGCGGTACAGCCAGGGACCCGGCGCCGCCCCCCAGACGAGCGGCGGGAC
>JBOGJB010000249.1:0-8878 GCA_050745085.1 Vicinamibacterales bacterium | reverse complement strand
TGTGGACCTACGACGTACTCATCGTTGGGGCCGGACCGGCGGGATCCTGGTGCGGATTTCGCCTCGCACGCGCCGGAGTGCGCGTGGCCATCCTCGACGGCAGCCACCCGCGCGAGAAGCCGTGCGGCGGCGGCGTGACGGGACGGGCGCTGGAGCTGATAGGGGACTGTCGCCTTTTTCCCCCGATCGCTGCGCAAAAAGGTGACAGTCCGCTTTTCCGCGACATCACATCCGCGCGGTTCGAGCATGGTTCGGCGGCCTTCGGCGGGTCGGTTCGGGTTCCGCTGGCTCGCGGCGCGCTCGTCGTCGCCAGCCGCGCGGTGTTCGACCGTGCGCTGCTCGACGCCGCGCTCGAAGCGGGAGCGGAGCTCGTCCCCGAGCGCGTCCTCGAGGTGGCCGCCGGTCCCGATGGCGTCTCGGTCCGCACGGCGCGCCGGACGCTGCGTGCGTCGTGGCTCGTCGGGGCGGACGGCGCCGCCGGCATCACGCGGCGGAAGCTGTGGCGGCCGTTCCGGCGCGATCAGATCTCGATCGCGACGGGGTATTTCGCGCGCGGCGTCACGTCACCCGAGATCGTGGTGCGCTTCACTGACGCACCGCCCGGCTACGCCTGGTCGTTTCCACGCCCCGACCACCTCGCGATTGGCGTGTGCGCGCAGGCGGACGTGGCCAGCGCCGGCGCGCTGCGTGCGTGGACGCGCCGCTGGATCGACGCAGCGGGTCTCGCGGGCGCCGCCACGCCGCTCGAGCCGTACTCGTGGCCCATCCCGTCGCTCAGGCTGGACGACTTCGAGCGGGAGCGCGCGTCGGGCCCCCGCTGGATGCTGATCGGGGATGCCGCGGGGCTCGTGGATTCGATCACGCGAGAGGGAATCTTCTTCGCGCTCCAATCCGCGGACGAGGCCGCCGGCGCGATCATCGCCGGCGGTGATCCGACAGCGCGCTACGGCGAGGCGCTGCGACGTGACGTCTATCCCGAGCTGGCGCGCGCCGCGCGGCTGAAGGCCGGCTTCTTCGAGCCGCGCTTCATCCGGTTGCTCGTCAACGCGCTCGAGCGGCCCGCGATTGCGGCCATCATGGCGGATCTGGTCGCGGGGCGTCAGTCCTACCGCGGCCTGCGTCGGCGGCTCCTCCGCACGCTGGAGCTCCGCCTGGCCTGGCGGTTCATCGCACCAGGTAGCCGTCGCGCGCGCGAGCGCGCAACCCGGGCCGCTTCACGTTGACCACGATCGAGCGCCACTCTCCGGGCTCCGACAGCGGGCGCGCCGGCGTGTAGCCGAGCAGATACTGATAGCGCAGCTCGCGCGCGATGCCGCGGAGCGCCTCGGTCAGGGCGCGCGGATCGCGGATGTGCAGCGATCGGCCTCCGGTCAGCGCCGCCAGTTCCGCGAACAGCGGCGGACGGATCCGGCCGAGCGCGACCGGGAAGATCATGACGTCCGACCGCCGGGCGAGGGCTGTTACGTCCGCCGCGGCGCGCGTGCTGTAACGCTCGTCGCCGTCCGAGAGGAGCACGAGGGCCCGGCGCCCTCCGGCCGGCTGAATCCGTTCGATGCCCTCCGCGATCGCGTCGTTGAGCGGCGTCGTCCCCCACGCGTCGAGCCGGGCAACCGCGCCGAGCTGCGCCGCGCGGTCCGCGGAGAGCGGCGCCACCTCTTCCACCTGGCTGCCGATCGCGAGCAGGAGGGCGCGATCCTCGGCGCGGAGCGCTCCCAGGAACGCACGCGCGCCGGCCTGCGCCACTGCCAGCCGCTCCCCTTTCATGCTGGAGCTGCGATCGACGGCCAGCGCGGCGGCGAGCGGGAAGTCGCCCGCGGTGAAGGTGCCGACCGTTTGCGGCACGCCGTCCTCCAGGACTTCGAAGTCCTCGCGCGACAGGCCGATCGCCGGCTCCCCGTTCTTGTTGGCCACGCTGGCATAGACCTCGACCGCGTTGATCGACGAGACGAACTGATCGTGATCGGAGACCGGGGACCAGAGGCCGGAGGCCAGGAGCACGGCTTTCAGCAGAAAGAGTGGTACAATCCCCAGACACCAGGGAGCCCATATGTTTGCCTTGTTTGGCCCATTAGGTCTGCCGGAGCTGCTGATCATCCTTTTCCTGATCATCCTGATCTTTGGTGCAAACCGCCTGCCCGAGATCGGACGGGGGATCGGTCGGGGCATTCGGAACTTCAAGGATGCCACGAAGGATGAGGCGGCCCAAGTACGAAGTTCGAAGGACGAAGGCTGAAGTCGCGTTCGAACGTCCCGCTTCGAACTTCACTTCGCCCTTCGAACTTCGACCTTCGTACTTGAGTTAGAGCACGACTCGGGAATCTCCCACCCTTCTGGTCACTCTCTCCCGGTCCAGGTATTCCAGCAGCGGAATCGCGAACTTCCGGCTGACGCCGTACCGCTCCTTGAACGCCGCGACGTCCACCCGCGCCGGCTGGCCGCCCGTCTTCATCGACGTCACCTCTGACTTCAAGCGCGCCAGCGCGTCCGTGTGAAACAACAGACCTTCGACCCGTATCAGCGTCTTCTGCCGCACGAGCAGCGCGACCATGCGATCCACCGCGGCGCGCGGGAGCCCGAGGGTGGTCGCGAGCGACGCGGGGTCCGGCGGGGTGAGGGCCGCGTCGCGATAGGCACGGTCCACGGCGTCGCGCGCGCGCGCCTCGTCGGGCGAGAGCGACACGCGATGTCCCGCGAGCGCGAGGCGATCCCGCGCGACGATGGTCCCCGCGGACACCAGATCCTGCAGCACGCGCTCGAACACCGCACCGTGCGCGCGGCCGAACAGCCTTTCGCGCAACTCCTCGCGCGGCGCTCCTTCTGAGAGCGGCTGCGCCGCGTGATGCGCCGTCAGTTCGGCGACGACGCGTCCGGCCAGTTCGTCCAAGACCCGTGGCGAGACGAACACCGGGCCGGCATCGACGACGCGTCGAGCCTGCGCGAGCCGATCGAGAGCGGCGTCCGCGTCAGCCGGGGTGAGACCCGCGCGCGCGACGAGCGTCCGGCGCGCCAGCCCCGCCGGTCCACGCTCGTCCACGAATGCCGCCGCCGCTTCGTCCTGTCCGTGATGTCGCGGGTCGAGGCGCGCGAGCCTCGCGCGTCCCGCTGCCGTGCGGATCGGGCCTCGCGGCGGGTCCGGGTCGAGCACTTCCCCGCCGGCGATCGTCACCGGCGGCGAGTAGGCGCGCAGGATGAAGCGATCGCCGCGCGTGACGACGGCCGGCGATTCGAGCCGGATGCGGACGTACGCCTCGGCACCAGGCTCGATCTCCGCCCCCTGCGCAATGGACACTCTTCCCAGCAGCTCGCTCGTCCCCTGATGCAGTCGCACGCGGGCATCGTGTTTCAGCGCCTTCGCCGTCGGCAGTACCTCGACGATCGCGTCGAGTACTCGCGACGGCTGGAAGCTGCCCGCCTCGGCGAGTGTGTCGCCGCGCGTCAGATCCGCCACTTCGACTCCGCCGAGGTTGATGGCCGTCCGCTGGCCCGCGCGCGCCTCGGCGGCACGGCGGCCGTGCACCTGCACGCCGCGCACCTTGACGTGCCGTTCCGCTGGAAGCACGACGAGCTCCGCCTCCTCGCGGATGATGCCGCCAATCAGCGTGCCGGTCACGACCGTGCCGAATCCTTTCATGGAGAAGACGCGGTCGATGGGCAGGCGGACGGGCGCGTCCGGCCGGCGCCCGCGAATCGCGGGCAGCGAAGCCAGCGCCGCGCGCAGCGCGTCAAGTCCCTGACCCGTGCGCGCGGAGACCGCGATCATCGCCGCGCCCTCGAGAAACGTGCCCGCAGCCAGCTCGCGCGTCTCGAGCTTCACGAGCTCGAGCGTGTCGGCGTCGACCAGATCCGCCTTGGTGAGCGCGATGATCCCCGCCGGGACGCGAAGCAGGCGGCAGATGTCGAAGTGCTCGCGCGTCTGCGGCTTCACCGACTCGTCGGCCGCGACGACGAGCAGGATGCAGTCGATGCCCCCGACCCCCGCGAGCATGTTCTTGACGAAGCGCTCGTGGCCGGGGACGTCGATGAAGGCGTAGGTGACCCCGTCGGCCTCATAGTGCGCGAAGCCGAGGTCGATCGTGATGCCGCGCTCCCGCTCTTCTTTGAGCCGATCCGGATCGATGCCCGTCAGCGCTCGAACGAGCGTCGACTTGCCGTGATCGATGTGGCCCGCAGTGCCGACGACGAGAGAGCGGGTCATCGCCTGCGTCGTGCCGCGCGCTCGCGGCGACCGGGGCGCTGCGCGCGCTTTCTTGGCCTAGGGTGGGTCGGGCTGAAGCCCGGCGCCGGGACGGGCTGGAGTCTGCGCTTCGGCCTGGCCTGGCTGCGCCTCGGGCCGCGGCGCGATTCGGACTCGCGGACCGCTTCCAGAATCTCCACGATCCCGAGATCGATCTGCCGCCGCTCCATGTCCACCCGCACGACCTGCACGCGGATCTTGTCGCCGAGCCGGTACACCTTTTTCGTGTTCTCGCCGCGCAGGATGTGCGCCCGATCGACGAACCGATAGTAGTCGTCCGCCATCGTCGACACGTGCACCAGTCCCTCGACGAAGTGCTCGACGAGCTCGACGAAGAGCCCGAACGCGGCAACGCCGGTGATATAGCCGTCGAACTCGTCGCCGACCTTGTCCGCCATGAAACGGACCTTCTTCCATTGCACCAGCTCGCGCTCCGCCTCGTCGGCGCGGCGCTCGCGCTCGGAGGTGTGGCGCGCAATGTCCGGCAGCTCCTCGGTCAGATCGGCGCGCCGCTCGTCGCTCATCCCGGTCCGCGACTCCCGCAGGACGCGGTGGACGACCAGGTCCGGGTACCGCCTGATCGGCGACGTGAAATGCGTGTAGCTCCCGGCCGCCAGGCCGAAGTGACCCAGGTTCGCCGCGTCGTACCGCGCCTTCTGCATCGTCCGCAACATGAGGAACGCGATCGGCTTCTCTTCCGGAGTCCCCTTGATGCGCTCGACGAGCTTCTGGAAGTGCCGCGGCCGAAGCGCGTTCGCGGGCGCCGCAAGGCTGTAGCCGAGCGTCGAGATGAATTCCTCGAACTCCTCGACCTTCAGCGGATCGGGCTCCTCGTGGATGCGGAAGAGCGACGGGACGCCGTGGTCCTCGAGGTGCTGCGCGACCGTTTCGTTTGCGAGCAGCATGAATTCCTCGATGAGGCGGTGCGCGACGTTGCGCTCCGCCGCGATGATCTCCTCGACCATCCCCTCGTCGTCCAGGATGACCTCCGGCTCTTTCAGATCGAAGTCGATCGAGCCGCGCCGCCGCCGCCGTGCGTTGAGGATCTCGAACAGCTCGCGCATCAGCTCGAACTGCGGCACCAGGGCACGGTACTTCGCGATCGTCACCGGGTCGCGGTCGGTCAGGATGGCGTTCACGTCCGTATAGGTCATCCGGGCGTCGCTGTTGATGACGCCGTCGTGGATCTCGTAGCGGACGACGTCCCCCTTGCGATCGACCTCCATCAGGCAGGACTGCACGAGCCGATCGACGTGCGGGTTCAGGCTGCACAATCCTGTCGCCAGCTCGGTCGGGAACATGTGGACGGCGCGCTCGGGGAAGTAGATCGACGTCGCCCGCTCGTAGCCCTCGGCGTCAAGCGCGCTGCCCTCCTGCACGTAGTGCGACACGTCCGCGATGTGCACACCCAGCCAGGAGTGGCCGTTCGGCAGCCGCTGGATCGTGATCGCGTCGTCGAAGTCGCGCGCGTGCTCTCCGTCGATCGTCACCGTGACAATGCTGCGGAAGTCCGTACGCCCCCGGATGTCGCGTTCCTTGACCTCACGGCCGAGCCGCTTCGCTTCCTCGACCGCATCTTCGCCATGCTCGTCGTCGATGCCGTACTTGCGGATGATGATCGTCGTGTCGACCCCAGGAGCGTCGATGTTGCCGAGCACCTCGACGACGCGGCCGAGCGGCCCGCGGGCCGCCGTCGGCCAACGGGTGATCTCCACCGTGGCCATATCGCCCGGGACCGCGCTGCTCTCCTCACCGCGCGGCACGTGTACGTCCATGACCATCCGGCGATCGAACGGGACGACGAAGCCGAGTCCGGACTCATCGCGATCGAACCGCCCGACGACGCTCGACGCGCTCCGCTCGAGGATCCGGACGATGCGCCCTTCGGCACGGTTGCCGTCCTTGTATCGTTCGATTCGCGCGACGACCCTGTCGCCGTGCATCGCCTGGTTCAGGTTGGAACCCGCGATGTAGATGTCTCCTCGCCCTTCCTCCTGCTGCTCGGGAATCACGAATCCAAACCCGCGCGGGTGCATCTGGACACGTCCGACGACGAGGTTCATCCTGTCGGGCAGGCCGTAGCGGTTGCCGCGAATCTGGACCAGCGCGCCGGAGGCCACGAGGGCGTTGAGTTGACGCTTGAACGAGGCGCGCGCCTCGCGGGGAATCCTGAGAACCTTCAGCAGCTCACGGCTCGTGGCTGGATGGTCCACCTTGTCTCGAATCTGGCTGAGTAAGTCTTCTTGCATCTCGTTACATTATTCCCAACCGCCGTCAGGACGGCTGAGTCTACTGGTTGTGTGAGGGTAATCGGGAACGACCCTGACGGGTCGTACGACCAGGGGCCGCGCCCAAGCGAACCGCCGGAAGTGGCCGCGGCGCTCGAGCGCGCCCGGGCCGGACACCCCGATGCCTTCGGCCTGCTGGTCGATCGCTACCGGGACGCCGTGTTTCGCGCGGCGCTCGCTGCGACCGGATCGCCCGCAGACGCGGACGACGCCGCGCAGGAGGCCTTCGTGGCTGCCTACCGGCGGCTGGATCGCTTCCGCGGCGAGTCCTCTTTCAAAACATGGCTTCTGACGATCGTCTGGAACAAAGCACTCGACCGGCGGCGCGCCATGCGTCGAGCGTTCCTCCCGCTCGAGATGGAGGACGGCCGCACGACGGATCCGCCCTCGCGCGACGCGCCGGCGGACACGGCGCTGACCGCGGCGTCGGCGCACCGGGCGGCGAGACAGCTCATCGCCGCGCTGCCGGTCAAGTTGCGCGACCCGCTGCTGCTGGCGGCGAGCGGCGAGCATTCGTACCGCGAGATGGCCGCGATGCTCGCGATTCCCGTCGGCACGGTGAAGTGGCGCGTCTCGGAAGCGCGCCGCATCGTGCGAGAGAAGCTTCAAAGACTGGGTTACTGAGTGACTGATCAGGATCGCCTCATCGACGACGCCGCGAAGAGTATGACCGCGGTTCCATCGCCAGCCGATCTGCGCGCGCGGGTGCTGCGTGAGATCGGGCTCGTGCGCCACCGACGCGCGATGTGGCCCTGGCTGGCCGCGGCGGCCGGCGTCATCCTGGCGGTGTATCTCGGCTGGCCAACGCAGCAGCCGGTCGAACAGTCGACGCCGCCGGCCGTCGCCCAGGCTCCCACGCAGGCAGCGCCGATCCAGGTCGCCGCGCCGCCCACTCCGGACCGCGTACCGACACCGACACGCGCCCGACGGGCGACCGCCCAGCGCGCGCTTGAACCGACCATCGCGTCGATCCCGGCGCTAGAGGTACCGGAGGCCATCGGCATCGCTCCGCTCGACGCCACCCCGGAATCAATGCCGGCGCTCGACGCGGTCGCGCCGCTCGAGATTGAACAGTTGGACATCAAACCGTTGACGCCGCCTGGTCAGGCGGCAGGAGGCCAGTGACATGGTTCGTCGGACTCTCATCGGATTCGGACTCGCGCTCGCGCTGGCGGGCCCCACGTTCGCACAGGATCAGGAGGCGGCCGCGCAGGAGCGCGACAAGGCCGCGCTGACCCGCGCGCAGGCCCAGGAGAAGGAGAGACAGAAAGAGCAAGAAGCCGCCGACCGTCAGGCGTTGGAACGCGCGAAGGCGCAGGAACAGGAGCGGCGCGAGCGCGAGACGGGACAGCCCATCAACGTCCGGGTGGAGCTGACGATTCGCGATCAGCGCGGCACCGCGCAGCCCGAGACCAAGACCGTGGCCATCGTCACGGCGGACAGGACGAATGGAAGAGTGAGGACGGGCGGCAACGTCCGAACAGAAAAGTTCGGCGTTCAGGACGTCAGGCTCAACGTGGATGCGCGTCCCATCATCCTGCGCGAAGGCCAGATTCGGCTCTTTGTGACCTTCGAGTACCGTCCGGCCGACACTGAGGCTTCTCCATCGAACAACATCTCCGAGATGCTCGAGTGCGTGCTCGTCTCGGGGCAGCCGTTGGCGGTGACGAAATCCGCGGATCCCAACAGTGACCGCAGCGTCACCGTGGAGGTGAAGGCAACGATCCTGAAGTGACCTTCTCCACCAGCGTCACGGCCTCGGCGGCGCGCGCGTTGGCGCTGGCATCGAGCTGGCCCGCCGCGCGCCGCGCGGCGTCGACCCGCTGCAGAGCCTCCTCCACCAGAGCCACCAGATCCTGCTGCCCGCGCTCGCGATACCGATCGCGCGCCCGCTCCAGCGGCCGCCTCGCCATCTCGAGCGAGCGCCCCGCATCCCCGAAGTTCGACTGGAAGAGCGCGATGCGCGCGTCGAGGATGCGCGCCCTCGCGTCCGCCAGGTCGGCGCGCTGCTCGGCGTTGCGCGCCCGCTCGCCCACGCTGAACCGGCCCGACGCGCCCCACAGCCAGCCTCCCGCCAGCGCGAGCGCGATCGCGAGGATCGTATAGAGAATGAGTTTGCCGCGCGGCATGTCCTGATTATCCGACAACGACGACGTGAACGTCGCCGACGTTTGTTCCCGTCGGGCCCGTCCGAATGAGATCGCCAAGCGCCTCGAAGAACGCGTAGCTGTCGTTCTCGTCGAGCGCCCACTCCGGCGCGCCGAGGCCGCGCAGCTCGGATCGTTCGAGCGTCGCGGCGTCCGCCACCGCTCCGGCGGCGTCCGTCGGACCATCGATGCCGTCGGTACCGGCGCTG
>JBOGJB010000248.1:0-2955 GCA_050745085.1 Vicinamibacterales bacterium | reverse complement strand
TTGGCCGCGCGGCGCTCCGCGGGGCCACCCCAACGCACAAGCGTGCGCGCTAGGGACCCCGGCGCCTCGCGCGGGCTGCAGGCGCTTTCAGGCCCGTTTCCGGATAACATCATCAATAATACCGTATTCCTTCCCCTGGTCGGGGCCCATGATGTAGTCCCGCTCCGTATCATCCTGGATACGCTTCAGGGGCTGGCCGGTGTGGGTCGACAGGATCTGGTTCAGCCGCTCGCGTGTGCGCAGCAACTCCTTCGCGTGAATGTCGATATCGGTCGTCTGGCCGCCGAGCCCGGTCACCCACGGCTGGTGGATCAGGATGCGCGAGTTGGGCAGCGAGAACCGCTTCCCCTTGCTGCCTGCCGCCAGGAGCACGGCCGCGATCGACGCCGCCTGTCCGATACAGTACGTCTGCACGTCCGGCTTGATGAACTGCATCGTGTCGTAGATCGCCATCCCGGCCGTCACGGCCCCGCCCGGGCTGTTGATGTAGAGCAGGATGTCCCGGTCCGGATCCTCCGCTTCGAGGAAGAGCATCTGCGCGATGACGAGGTTTGCCACCTGATCGTCGATCGGCGTGCCGATGAAGATGATGCTGTCCTTGAGGAGCCGCGAGAAGATGTCGTACGCGCGCTCGCCGCGATTGGTCTGCTCGACCACCATCGGGATGAGTTGCATCCGCTCAGCCATAAACCTCTGCGACGCGATCAAATCCGTTGAACTTCAATGCGGAGGATGTCGGGAAGGCGTGGCCGGGGCTGCTCACGCGTGCACGATCGTAACACGCGTCAGGAGGAAGTCAATCGCCTTCTCCCGCCTGAGGCCGGTGTACAACCGTGCGGTGCCGCCCTCCTTGTCCAGCCGCGCGCGCACCGCCTCGACCGCGCGCCCCGTCCGCTCCGCGTACCGCTCGACCTCGCGCGAGACCTCGGTCTCGCCGACCGTCAGCCCCTCACGCCGCGCCACCTCGTCGAGCACGAGCGCGCCGCGCACGGCCTCGGCCGCCGGTTCGCGCTGCCGGTCCCGGAACTCCTCCCAGTTGATGTTGGTCCGCATCGGGTCGATCTGCTGCTCGGTCAGCCGGCGGACGAAGTCTTCGACGCGACGATCGATCTCCCGATCCACCAGCGACGCCGGCGCTTCGAAGCCGACGCGCGACGCGAGCTGCCGGAGCATGTCCGCCCGCAGCTCGCGGTCCGCTTCGTGCAGCGCCTGGTGCTCGAGATCCTCGCGCACGCGCCCGCGCAGCGCGTCGAGCGAATCGTACTCCCCGAGGTCCTTCGCGAACTCGTCGTCGAGCGGGGGGACGACCCGCCGCTTGATCGCACGCACCGCCACCCCGTACGCCACCGAAGATCCTGCCAGCTCCTTGATCGCGTAATCGCCGGGGTAGGTGAGCGTGAACTGCCTGGACTCGCCGACCCGCAGCCCGGCGAGCTCGGCGTCGAAGCCGGGCGGGTTCGCCGGCGCGCCGACCTCGACCGAGACGTTCTCGTGCTTCTCCGGCTGGCCGTCCGCCCCCGTGCGCTCGAGATCGACCACGACGGTGTCGCCGCCTCCGACCGCGCGGTCCTCGACCGGTTCGAACCGCGCCGCGCGCTCGCGCAGCCGATCCAGCGCCTGGTCGACCGCCGTCTCCTCGATCGCCAGCGGCGTCTTTCGCAGCGTGATCGCCGCGTACTCGCCCGGGTCGATCGGCGGGACGGTCTCGAACGCCGCCGTGAAGGTCAGCGGCCGCCCTTCCTCCACGACCACGTCCTTCACGTTCGGCGTGTCCACCGGCTCGAGCCCCCGCTCGCGCAGCGCCTCGTCCACCGCCCTCGGCACGAGCTCGTGCACGACATCGTGCAGGATTTGCTCGCGGTAGCGCTTCCGAATGACCTGGGCCGGCGCCTTCCCCGGCCGGAAGCCGGGGATCTTCGCCGCCTTGCCGTAATCCTTCGTCAGCCGCTCGATCGCTGCGCTGACGATGTCCCCCGGGATCTCGATGACGAGGCTCTTCCTGGTCTCGCTGATGTCAATGAACTCGGTCTTCATGCGGGTGTATCGGCGGTGGTCGGTGACGTCAACACGGCCCGCCGTCGCGGCTGCGCCGCTTGGGCGAGGCAGCCTCCGCCGGCCTGCCTAGCCGTAGCTCGCGCATGTCGCAGGCGAGCGGAGGCTGGTGCGAAAGGGGGGAGTCGAACCCCCAATGACCTTTCGGCCACCGGATCCTAAGTCCGGCGCGTCTGCCAATTCCGCCACTTTCGCAGCCGCAGAACGCTCTAGCCTAACACGGCGCCCCGACGGGCCCGCAGATACGCGCAGCTCTACGCAGCGTCACGCACGCAGGAGCCGCCTCTTCCGTATCTCGTGGTGCACTGGAGTGTCGAGATCAGGAGGTTCCATCATGACACGATGCTTTACAGCCTGCCTTATTGCCCTCTCGCTCGCCGCAGGCCTGAGCGCCCAGTATCCAGAGCAGAAACCGGCCGACAAGCAGATGCCCAGCAAAAGCCCGCAGACGGTAACAATCGCCGGGTGTGTCCGTGAAGGCGACACGCCCAACTCGTTCTTCCTGGCGAACGTCGACCCGACCGCCCTTGCGGCTCAGCACAGCACAGGTGCCACCGGCACGTCGGGCATGCCGCCGGCCCCTGCCGGGAGCGCCGCGACCGCGTCCAACACGACCACCGTGCTGCTCATCAGCACAGCCGACATTGACCTGAGCAAGCACGTGGGTCATAAGGTCGAGGTGACCGGCATGGTCGCGCCGACCAAGGGCGAGCCGGCAAAGCCCGGGACGGGCGCGGCCGGGACAGCCGGCACGCCGACGACCGACACGACGGCGCGCGCGGCGGAGAAGGACACGGATAAGAGCAAGGCGCACGCCCACAAGCTCACGGTTCGGTCCGTCAAGCACATCTCGGAAACCTGCTCGATGTAAGATCTTCAGGGTGCTCAAGGTGCTCTGGGTGC
>JBOGJB010000247.1:0-3585 GCA_050745085.1 Vicinamibacterales bacterium | reverse complement strand
CACCGGCACGGCGCGTCCGCGCCGCGAGGCCTCCGGCGTCCAGTCGATACCGTCGCGCGCGTCTCCGTCGGCGCGGATCAGGTACGCCGCCGTCTGGCTCATCGCCGCGTGGTGCGCGGCAGGATGCGCGACGCAGACGATGCCGCTGTCGTACGGCACGTTCAGCCACTTGTGGCCGTCGGTCGTCCACGAATCGGCGCGCTCGACGCCGGCGACCAGATGCCGCAGCGGATGGGCCGCCGCGGCCCACAGGCCGAACGCGCCGTCCACGTGGAGCCAGGCGCCGCGCGCGCGCGCCGCGTCGGCGATCGGACCCATCGGATCGCACGCGCCCGTGTTGACGTTTCCAACCTGCGCGCAGACGATTGTCGGTCCGTCGCAGCCCTCGAGCGTGCGCGAGAGATCGTCCGGCCGCATCCGTCCTTGATCGTCCGCCGCCACGCGTGTCGTGGTCTCGGCGCCCAGGCCGATCATCCGGCAGGCGGCGCCGATCGACGCGTGCGCCTCCACGCTGGCGACTACGTGCACGCGCGGCGCGCCCTGAAGGCCGCGCGCCTCCACGTCCCAGCCCGCCCGGCGGAGGACCTCGTGCCGCGCGGACGCGAGCGCGGTGACGTTGGCCATATGCGCGCCGGTCACGAACCCGACGCTGGCGTCCTTCGGCAGACCGAACAGATCCACGAGCCACGCGGCGGCCGTGTCCTCGATGGCCGCCATCGCGGGAGACATGACATGCAGCGCGGCGTTCTGATCCCAGGTGGAGACAAGCCAGTCGGCGGCGACGGCGATGGGAAAGCTGCCGCCGGTAACGAAGCCAAAATAGCGCGGCCCTGCGGTCGCAACCAGGCCGGCATCGGCATTGGCCGCGAGGTCTTCGATGACCTTGACGGGATCGTGCGGTCCATCCGGCAGCGGCCCGCCCAGCGCGTTCAGCCGAGCCGCCTCGGTCTCGCGGGCATTGACGTGGCGCTCGGGAAGGCCGTCGAGATACGCGCGCGCAATCTCCGACGCTCTTTTTAGACAGGCAGCCATTGCCGAATTGGGAGGAGCACCATGAGCACCCCGAGCACCCTGAGCCCCTTACTTGCGTTTCGGTTTATAGACGTGCGTGGAGTGGCCGAAGAAGACTTCAGCCGCTTCCATCAACGTCTCCGGCAGTGTCGGATGCGGATGGATGCTCATCGCGAGATCAGACGCGGTCGCGCCCATCTCGATGGCGACGACCCCCTCCGCGATCAGCTCGCCCGCGCCGGCGCCGACGATTCCGACACCGAGCACGCGCTCCGTCGCGGGATCGATCAGCAGCTTGGTAAAACCTTCCGGGCGATCGAGCGTCATCGCGCGGCCCAGCGCCGCCCATGGGAACTTCGCGACTTCGACTTTCTGACCGCGTTGTTCTGCCTCGGTCTCGGTCAGCCCGCACCACGCGATTTCAGGATCCGTAAAGACGACGGCAGGGATCGCCTGCGGCTCGAACGCCACGTTCTTTCCGGCGATCGCGTCAACCGCCACGCGCGCCTCGTGCGACGCCTTGTGCGCGAGCATCGGCTCCCCGACGACGTCGCCGATCGCAAAGATGGACGGCTCGGCCGTGCGCCGCGCGGCATCGACCTCTATGAACCCGCGCTGGGTGACCTTCACGCGCGTCCGATCCAGGCCGGGCACCTCGGAGTTCGGCCGGCGTCCCACGGACACGAGCATGCGGTCGAACTCCGCGCCACTCTTCCCGCTTTTCTCTTCCAGCGTGACCCGGACCGTCGTGCCGTCGTCGCTGACCCACGCGACCTTCGTGTCGAGCAGGATCGCTTTGCAGACCGTCTCCATCCGCTTCGCCAGGACATTGACGAGATCGCGGTCGGCGCCGGGCAACAGTCCGGGCATCATCTCAACCATCGTCACCTCGGATCCAAGCGCCGCGTACACGCTCCCCATCTCGAGGCCGATGTACCCGCCGCCGACCACGAGGAGCCGTTTCGGGATGTCCGGCAGGTCGAGCGCTGCGGTCGAGTCCATGACGCGGGGGCTGTCGGCCGGAAAGCCCGGCGGCATCGCGGGACGGGATCCGGTCGCGACGATCGCGTGCTCGAAACGTAGGTTCTCAGGGTTCTCAGGGTTCGCAGGGTTCGCAGGGTTCGCAGGGTTCGTGGGGTTCGCTGAAATCGACAGGGTCTGTGCATCGAGGAAGCTCGCGCGGCCCTGAACGTAGCGCACCTTGCGGAGCTTCGCGACCTGCCCGAGGCCGCTGGTCAGCTTCGAGACGACCCCATTCTTCCAGTCGCGAAGCTTGTCGAGGTGGATCCTCGGTTCGCCGAACTCAAGCCCCCACCCGGCGGCGTGCCTCGACTCGCCGACGACCTTCGCGGCGTGCAGCAGCGCTTTGGACGGGATGCAGCCGCGATAGAGACAGACGCCGCCGGGATTGACGTCGGCGTCGATGAGCGCGACCTGGAATCCGAGATCCGCGGCGTAAAACGCCGCGGCGTAGCCGCCGGGCCCCGCCCCGATGACCGCGATCTGTGTGGACGATGAAGCCATCTGTCGTCCTTGGTCCGTGGTCCCTGGTCCCTGGCAGGTGCTTGATGCGCCGGGCACCCGCCCAAGGACCAAAGACCAAGGACGATGATTAAAGAAAGATCGTGAGCGGATTCTCCATCGCCTCGACGATCCATCGGAGAAACCGGGCGGCGTCCGCGCCGTCAATCGCGCGGTGATCGTAGGACAGCGACAGCGGGAGGATGAGCCGCGGCGCGAACTCGAACTCGCCGTCATTCTCGAGGCTCGCGGGGCCCCGCTCGCTCTCGCTCGGGGCGGCGCCGCCGCGCTCCCCTCCGGCGCTTCGCGTGGGCCGCGCGCGCCAGACCGGCTCAATCGAGCTGCGCGACAGGCCGAGGATGGCAACCTCCGGCGCGTTGATGATCGGCGTGAACGCCGTCCCGCCGATGCCGCCGAGGTTCGTGATCGTGAACGACCCGCCCTCCATCTCCTCGAGCGTCACCTTGCGCGCGCGCGCCTTCTCGGACAGCTGCGCGACCTCGGCGGAGATCTCCGTGATCGTCTTGCGGTCGGCGTCGCGGATAACCGGGACGAGCAGCCCGCGCTCGGTATCCACGGCGATCCCGATGTGCACGTACTTTCGGTAGATGATCTCCTCGGCCGCCAGGTCGAGCGCGGTGTTGAACTGTGGAAAGCGTCGCAGCGCTTCGGCCGCGATTTTCGCGGCGATGGCGGTGACCGTCAGCTTGCCCCCGGCCTTCTCGACGCGTGGCGCGTACTTCCTGCGGAGCTCCTCAAGCGCGGTGACGTCGGCGCGATCGTGCTGCGTGACGTGCGGCGCCTGCCACGCGGCGCTCAGGTGCTCGGCGGTCTTCCGCCGCACGGCGCTCATCGGCTTCCGCTCGATCTGCCCCCACTTCTCGAACGACGGCAGGTGGCCGCCCGGCTGGCCCACCCCGGGTGCGGTCGAGGGCCGGGATGCGCCGGCCCGGACGAACGTCTTGACGTCCTCGGGCGCGATCCGCCCGCCGGGCCCCGACCCCTGCACGCGCGCGATGTCGACGCCCAGCTCGCGCGCGAGCCGGCGCACCG
>JBOGJB010000246.1:0-5072 GCA_050745085.1 Vicinamibacterales bacterium | reverse complement strand
GGCGATCGCCGCCGCGTATCGCGGCGCCGAGACGATCGACGCCTCCGGCGATGTCGTCCTGCCGGGTCTCATCAACACCCATACGCACGCGCCGATGGTGCTCTACCGCGGGCTGGCCGACGACCTGGCGCTGATGGAGTGGCTGCAGAAGTACATCTTCCCGGCTGAAGCGAAGACGGTGACCGCCGCGTTCGTCCGCACCGGCACGCGGCTCGCGGCGCTCGAGATGATTCAGTCGGGGACGACGCTCTTCACCGACATGTACTACTTCGAGGAGGAGATCGCGCGGGCGGCGAAGGAGGCTGGCCTCCGCGGCGTCCTCGGCGAGACGATCATCGAGTTCCCATCGCCCGACGCAAAGACGCCGGCCGACGCGCTCGCGCGGGCCGAGACGTTTCTCCAGGAGTTCGCGAGCGACGAGCTCGTCGTCCCGGCGGTTGCGCCGCACTCGATGTACACGCTCGACGCGAAGACACTGACGGCTTCGCGGGCGCTGGCGGACAAGTACGGCAAGCCGACGCTGATCCACCTGGCCGAGACCCTGGATGAGGTGAACATCTCCCGGACGAGGTACAAGATGCGCCCGGCGGCGTACCTCGAGTCCATCAAGTTCTGGGGACCGCGCGTCCTGGCGGCACACGGCGTCTGGCTGAACCAGACCGATATCGCTCTGCTAAAGAGGCACAGGGTCGGCGTCTCGCACAACCCCGAGAGCAACATGAAGCTGGCGAGCGGCACGGCGCCGGTCCGGCAGATGCGCGCCGCAGGCGTGCCGGTCGGTCTCGGCACCGACGGCGCGGCGAGCAACAACGACCTGGACATGTTCGAAGCGATGCGGGTGACGGCGTTGCTGCACAAGCTGCAGTCGCGCGATCCGCGCGCCATCCCCGCGCCCGTCGCGCTCGAGATGGCGACGATCGGCGGCGCGCGCGCGCTCGGCCTCGGCGACCGCCTCGGCTCGCTCGAGCCCGGCAAGCGCGCCGACCTCATCGTCGTCTCGATGTCGTCGGCGAGGCAGACGCCGATGTACGATCCGGTGTCGCACCTGGTCTACGTCACACGCGGCGACGACGTGAAGACGACGATCGTGAACGGGCGGGTGCTGATGCGCGACCGGAAGGTGCTCACGCTGAACGAGCGCGCCGTCCTGGCCGACGCGCGCCGCGTCGCGGAGCAGGTGCGGGCGGCCGTTGGGAAGACCCCGTAGCGCAGGCCTGAGCTGCCGTGGGAGAACATGGAAATCCTTCTGACGTCCGACCAGATTCAGAAACGCATCGCGGAGCTGGCGGGCGAGATCGAGCGCGACCACCCGGCCGGCGAGGTCCACCTCGTCGGCGTCCTGAAGGGCGGGTTCATGTTCATGGCGGACCTGGTCCGTGCGATGAACGGCAAGGTCACGCTCGATTTCATGGCGCTCTCCAGCTACGGCAAAGGCTCGAAGTCGTCCGGCGAGGTGCGCGTCCTCAAAGATCTCGACTACGGCCTCGAAGGGCGCCGCGTCGTCATCGTCGAAGACATCGTGGACACCGGGCTGACGCTCACGTACCTGCAGGACATTCTCAAGGCGCGCGCGCCGAACAGCCTGCGGACCGCGTGCCTGCTGAGCAAGCCGTCGCGGCGCAAGGTCGATGTCGTCGTGGACTACATCGGCTTTACGATCGAGGACCGCTTCGTGGTCGGCTACGGCCTCGACTACGCCGAACAGTACCGGAATCTGCCGCACATCGCGGTGGTTGACCAGAGCGCGCTGCCCCCATGAAGCCGTTCGACATCATTACGGAGGCGGACGCGCGGCAGCTTGCCGTCGGGTCGGTCGTCGAGCTGGCGCCAGGCGGCCACGTAACGCCGCTCGCGCAGGATACGCTCCGTGCCCGGCGCGTCACGGTCGTGCCGGCCGGCTCGAGCGATCCGTCGCTGCCTGCGGATCTGGCGCCGATGGCCGACATCCGGCGGCTCGCGATCGGGAGCGATCACACCGGCGTGGAGCTGATGCGCGGGGTGTTGGACCATCTGCGGCGCAAAGGTCTGGCGGTTGAAGAACGGGGCAGCGCCTGGGGGTGGCACGACCCCAAGGGGCACGACCCTTCAGGGTCGTCCGCATCCTCCAGATCCTCGCTCGACTATCCCGACGTCGCGGCCGCGGTCGGCCTGGCGGTCGCGCGCGGAGAAGCCGACGCCGGGATCGTCATCGACGGCGCCGGCCTGGGCTCGACCATCGCGGCGAACAAGATCCGCGGCGTGCGCGCGACGATGTGCACAAATGTCACACTCGCGCGCTATGCGCGCGAGCACACCGGCGCGAACATCCTCGCGCTCGGCGCGACGCTCGTCACGATCGACGAAGCCCGCGAGATCGTCGACACGTGGCTCGCGACGCCCATGCGAGAGGCACGATACATCCGCCGGCTTCTGAAGATCCGCCGGCTTGAAAGCTCGGATAGCAGATAGGTGTGCGAATCAGCGCGCCGAGCGTGAGCGAGGCGTGGCAAGCGCTGGGGGTGGGGCCCCAGCGCAAAGGAAGAAAAAGAAGCGCACGTGACACCGAAAGAGCTGCAGCGGCTCATCGCCATTATCACCGAGGAAGTCCTCGCTGCCGTTGGAGGGGTGCGCATCGAGCGGGGCGACGGCCCGTGCGCCTGTCACGGCGTGCTGTACGACTGCTGTCCGGATCGGTTGCGCGGCGTGCTGGAAGCGGGGGCGACGCGGCTCGGGATGCACGCGACCGGCGGCGCGCCAGGCGGCGTCGCGGTCATGATCGATCACACGCTGCTGAAACCGGACGCAACGCGCGCGGAAATCGAGAAGCTCTGCAAGGAAGCGGCGGAGTTCCGATTCGCGACCGTCTGCGTCAACCCGGCGTGGGTGGCGCTGGCGGCGTCGAAGCTGCGCGGCACCGGGGTCGGCGTCTGCTCGGTCGTCGGCTTTCCGCTGGGCGCGACGACGCCGGACGTCAAGCATTACGAGACGCGGCGGGCGATCTTCGACGGAGCGAACGAGATCGACATGGTCATCAACGTCGGCGCCCTCAAATCCGGCGACCTCCGCGTCGTCGAGCGCGACATCGAGGCGGTGGTGGCGCCCTGCCGCGACGCGAACGTCCTGAGCAAGGTCATCATCGAGGCGGCGCTGCTGAATGACGAGGAGAAGATCACGGCCTGCACGCTCGCGAAAGCGGCCGGCGCGGACTTCGTGAAGACCTCGACCGGCTTCGGGCCCGGTGGCGCGACCGCTGCCGACGTCGCGCTGATGCGGCGCGTGGTCGGCGCGGAGATGGGCGTCAAGGCGGCGGGGGGCGTCCGCGACCTGGCCGGCCTGCAGGCGATGGTCGCCGCCGGCGCAACGCGCGTCGGCGCGAGCGCGGGGGTCAAGATCGTGCAGGAGTCGAAGGGGCAGACGGCGGCGCCAGCGGCTTCCGGCGGCTACTGAGATGCGACGATTCTCCGCGAAGGTCGTGGCCACCATTGCCGAGGAGAAGATCCTCGGCATCCGCGCCGGCGACGGCCTGCATCGAATCATCGGCATCTGGGCCGTCGCCGTGGAAGGACGCGTCTTCGTCCGGTCGTGGGGTCTCAAGCCTGGAGGCTGGTACCGGACGTTTCTCGAGGACCCGCGCGGCGTGATCCAGGTCGGCGAGCGCGTGATCCGCGTCCGCGCCGTGCCCACGAGGAGCGAGCGCCTGAAGCGCGCTGTCAGCTTGGCCTACCGGGAGAAGTACAACACGCCGGCCTCCAGGAAGTGGGTGCAGGGGTTCGAACGTGCCAGGTCCCGCCGGGATACCACTACGGAGCTGGTGCCGCTCTAGTGGGCTATCGCATTGAACGAGATGCGACCGAAAGAGCTGGTGACTGCGTGGGTAGGCGCCTGCCCGTGCCGCCATCCTGATTTCTTATGCTGTTCATGATCGTTGAGCGGTTCAGGAACAAGGACGCGGTTCCGGTGTACCGGCGGTTTCGCGAGCGGGGCCGGCTGGCTCCCGACGGTCTCAGATACGTGTCGAGTTGGGTCGACATCCGGATGGAATGCTGCTATCAGGTGATGGAGACCGACGACCGCGGCCTGATCGATCAGTGGATCGCGAACTGGAGCGATATCGTAGACTTCGAGGTGTATCCGGTCATGACAGCGACAGAGGCTGGCGAACGGATGGCGCCGCGACTGTAACCGAGGCCCCGAAGTAGCGATGAGGAAGATACTCGTTGCGCTCGCGCTTCTCGTTGCCTCGATCGGGGCGCGCGCCCAACAGGCGGCGCCGGCCCCGGCGGCGAAGCCGCTCGTGCCGGTCGCGGCAAGCACGCTGGCCGAGAACCCCGACGCCTACTACGGCGAGCAGGTGTCGCTGACCGGCGCCGTCGAGCAACACCTTGGGAAACTCGTGTTCTCGGTCGATCAGGACAAGACGAAGAGCACCGCGAAGGACGTCCTGATCCTGACGCGGACGCTGAACGAGGCCGTAGGTCTCAACACGTACGTCACGGTGATCGGCGAGGTCGTCCGGTTCGACCCGGACGACCTTGCGCGCAAGGCGAAGGACTATGCCCCGGACCTGCCGCAGGGTGTCGTCGAGAAATACCGCGGCCGGCCAGCCATCCTGGCGACATCGGTGATCACCACGGCCGGGAACGATCTCGCGAAGCGCCTGCCGCCGCCGATGACGCCGGCGGAAGAGGCATTCGACAAGGTCATGAAGCAAGTCGGCTCCGCCAACCGAGCCCTGCGCGCCGCGCTCGAGGCGTCGGATGCGAAGGCCGCGCAGGACAACGCCGTCCTGCTGCAGCAGGCATTCAAGCAGGCCTGGGAGTTCTGGAAGGCCCGCGGCGTCGCCGAGGCCGCCGGCTGGTCGCAGGACGGACACAAGCTCGCGGAGTCGATCCACCGCGCGGCCGCCGCCGGCCGGTGGGATGACGTCAAGACAACGATCGGCACGATGGGGCAGGTCTGCCAGACGTGCCACACGGCGCGCCGGGAGCGGTTCGACGACGGGACGTTCCGGATCAAGGGTGCTCAGGGTGCTCACGGTGCTGACCGATGACGCAGTGCTTGTGGGTGACGGCAGCTGGTCTGCTGTCCCTCCT
>JBOGJB010000245.1:0-2090 GCA_050745085.1 Vicinamibacterales bacterium | reverse complement strand
CCCGGCTTGTTCAGGATGTGCTCGGGAATCGCGAGTTTCCCCGTGTCGTGCAGCAGCGAGGCCGCCTCGATCGCCTTGATCTGGGGCTCGTCGGTCACGCCGATCTCGCGCGCCAGGCGGAGGGCTTGTCGCTGGACGCGCCGGATGTGGCTGTGCGTGACCTGATCCTTCGCGTCGATGGCCTGGGCGAGCGTCTCAATCGTCGCGAGGTGCTGCCGGTTGAGCGCCGCCAGATGCGTCAGGTGATCCTGGGTGCGCCCCAGCGCGTGCTTGAACGCGAGGTAGACCAGCGCGGGCAGCGGGACGACCAGCGCGAAGGCCGCAAGGTCCAGGCGTCGGGCGGACACGAGGGGCGCCAGCACGCCGCCCATCGAAGCCGCCGCCAGATAGGTCATGCTGAGCGGCAGGAAGTGCCCGCGCCAGATGGCGAGAGTGGACGCCCGCTGCTCGAAGGCGACCCGCTTCGCTACGAGGCCGGTGTTCAGGAGGAAGCAGAGCGCGCCGAACAGGACGAGCGGACCGACGAGCGACCGAGGCGGAACCGGCGTCTGAAAGAGGCCGTCCGACGGGATGAGCCCGAAGAACACGGTCGACGACAGCCACATCGCGAGCGCCGGCGCCGCGGCGTTGAACAGCAGCCGCTCGCGGGTGCGCGCCGTGTTGCGGAAGCGGTAAGAAATGACGAGACCATCGAGCGCGGCCGCCACGGTGCCGCCGGGGGTGCCGAACAGGATCGCCGTGGCAATGCTGAAGGTGTCGGAGATCGAGAAACTGATGTGCATCCCGGGGATGCGCAGGTTCGCCGCCGCGCCGGCGAGCGTCAGCCCCAGGAGCACGGCCAGATAGGGCCCTGGCGGCGACTGCACGAGCGCCCACGTGGAGTGCGCGAGCACCGCGAGTCCAGCGAGGACAACCGTCCCCACGAAGCGCCTGGCGGCGCTGTTCGATGGCTGCATTCAGGGTGAGAGCTGGGGCTGCTTCTATTTTACGCCAGACTCGGGGCGCCGCGCCTTGAACGTGCCGCTAAGACCCGGTATCATCGGCGTTTAGCCTTTGAACCACGTCCGGCCGGAGCCGGACGCCATGATGTGTGCTCCCGACGACATTCTCGCCTCCTGCCCGCCCGGCTCCGCCGAGGAGGCGCTCGTGCGGCAGATCGACTTCGACCGGTTGCCCCGCCACGTGGCGGTCATCATGGACGGCAACGGCCGCTGGGCCGCCGAGCGCCACCTCCCGCGCGTCGAGGGGCACCGCGCCGGCATCGACTCGGTCCGCGACGTCGTCGAATCCTCCGCGCGCCTCGGGATTGAGGTGCTGACGCTGTACGCGTTCTCGGTCGAGAACTGGAAGCGGCCGCAGGCAGAAGTCTCGACGCTCATGACGCTGCTCAAGCGCTACCTGCGTCTCGAGCTCAACACCCTGCTCCGGAACAACATCCGCTTCCGCGTGATTGGGCGTCCCGAGGCGCTCGCCCTCGACGTACGGCGCGAGCTGGCGGACGGCGAGGCGAAAACGGCCGGCTGTACCGGGATGCTCTTCAACATCGCGCTCAACTACGGCGGGCGCGCCGAGATCGTCGACGCCGCGCGCCGGCTGCTCGAGCGCGGCGTGCGCCCCGACGATCTCGACGAGCGCGCCTTCGCCGAGAATCTCTACACCGCCGGCCAACCGGACCCGGATCTGCTGATCCGCACGAGCGGCGAGATGCGCGTCAGCAACTTCCTGCTCTGGCAGATCGCGTACGCCGAGATCTGGGTCACGCCGACCAGGTGGCCCGACTTCCGCAAGCGCGACCTGCTCGAGGCGATCGTCGCCTATCAGAAGCGCGACCGGCGCTACGGCGGCATCAATCAGCCTGCTGTCGCTGGACGCTGATTGACTCGAATCTTAAGCGCTCTTGTCCTGCTCTCCGTCGTCCTCGGTGCGATCTGGTATTCGTTCTGGACGACGCTGGCGGTCGGTGTCGTCGCGGCCGCGCTCGCGTTCGTCGAGTATGCCGCGCTCGCCGAGAAGCTCGGCGCGCAGGTGCCGCGGCTGGTGGCGGGCGTGGCGACCGTCGTGGCCGCCGCGGCGTTCGGCTGGCCCGGGAG
>JBOGJB010000244.1:0-18182 GCA_050745085.1 Vicinamibacterales bacterium | reverse complement strand
GCCCCTACCAGCGAGTGGCTGATCGTCGGGCCGATCTGGCTGTCGACGCTCCAGTGGATGAACATCCCGAAGCCGAGGTCGCGGAACCACTCGAGCCGCGCGGCCCGGTTGCCGACCGACTGCGCGGCCGGACGCCCTACCGCTGCGGACGTGGCGATCACCATCACGACGGACGTCCACACTGCAGCCGCCCTGTTCATGACCGGGAAGCATAACCCACGCTGACCTGCGGTGAGCTGGTTTCCGGCCCACGATCGCATTACGAGTTATGCTGCGCGCCGTACGCCTCCTCCTCGTGCTGGCCGCGTTGCCGTTCATCGCCGACTGTACCGGCGGACCGCTCGCACCCCAGTGCGAGCGCGAGACGGGGATTGTCCTGGACACCGCCGCGAGCGTCCGTGCCGGCGCGACCGTCGGTTACGACGTGACATCCCCTCGCCACTCGAACCTGATCATGGTGCTCACGTGGCCGGACCCATCGGCCACGCTTGGGCTCCGCGCCACGATGACCGCCTGCGGCGAGCACGTGGGCTGTCAGCTTGGACTGGTCACCCTGGCGGTGCCGGCCGGAGCGGGCAGCGTACGGCTGCTCGTAGACGGCACCCGTGGCAAACAGTACGTGGTTGACGTGATCGGCGACGCGGCACGGCAGCAGAGCTTCACCCTGCGCGTGACGTTCGACACCGGCATCTGCACCTAGCAACGTGCATCCTGGTTCGTGCCTCGGGCCTCTGGCCTCGTGCCTCGGGCGGGGCCTCGTGCCTCGGGCCTTGTGCGTCGAGTAGGGTGAGGCGCGAACGTGCCGGTCGCACGGATCGAGTGCGCATGCCTCGACGCACGACCGGCTGCATCGTGGATTCAGTCGTGTTTGAGTCCAACGAAGACATCTCGATCCCACGGATCGGTCCGGACGCGAGGCTCGAAACCCGTTTCGCGCAGACATTCCAGCCAGTCGGCGCGCGCGAAGCAGCCGCGAAGATGCTGCTCACCCTCGACCTGCACGCGGCCGTCGGCCCCGCGCAGCAGAAAGGCGTAGGCCACTTCATAGGTGTCGTCGGTGGAGTCCGGATCCCAGCTCCATTCGAGGTAGCGCAAGCCGCGGCCGTCAGGACCGTCCTCGCCGCCCGTCTCGGTCGCCGGTGCAAACGTCTCGCGCACATGGTCCGGCACGAACACGGCCGCGCCGCCAGGCCGGCAATGCCGGTACGCGGTGCGCATCGTTGCGCGCAGGGCATCGCGGTCGGTGGCGTACATGATCGCGTCGTGAACAAGCACCCGGTCGAACTCGCGGCCGAGATCGAGCGACGTCATGTCTCCCAGCGCATGCTCGCACTCCGGGTTGACGGCCTTGTTGACGGCCAGCATCTCTGGCGAGCGATCGGTGAGCGTCAGGTCAAGACTGTTCTTCAGATGGTACGCAAGGCTGCCGCCGCCTGAGCCGAGCTCGAGCAGCGTGCGCGGCTGCGCCTCGGTCGCACCGATCAGGACCGGAAGCAGGTCCGCCGCCTCTTCGATGTAGTGCGACGGCGGCGACAGGAGCGGCCACCAGCTCGCCAGCTCGGAGTACATGCGGAGCGTCATCGACGCTTTCGCGTGCGCCTGCGCGCGGCCTTTCGCTTCGGCTTGACGCGCTCCGGGAGCTTCTTTCCTCCGGTCTCGCGGTTCCACTCCTCGAAGGTCTCGTTCGAGATCTTGCCTTCGACCAGGAGCTCCGCAAACTTCCGCCGCTGCGCCTTGCTTTTGAAGGGCATCGCGAGCGCCTAGAGGTTCAGGGAGCAACGGCCCGCCCGCACAACCGGCGATCACGTTGGATGGACAAGAATGGGTCTCCGGTTGGCAATCAATTGGCGAAGAAGGCTCGAAAGTGTTGACTGCGTGAACGCGTCGAGACGAATTAGCGTTGCTTCCTCAATCGGCGGCGGAAAGCAGTGGATATCGGTCGAATGAACGAAAATGAGCTGCTGTCGGTCACCTGTGAGCCGGAGGTCGTAGTGCCCGAGGTTGTACTGTGTCGATGCGATCGTCCACTCTGTTGCAGAATCGGTCAGGTCTACGATACCCATGAACCGCATGTGCTCAGTGCCTCGCGACATTGTCCAGCCGTCGGGCAGAGCCTGCGTGATCGCATGCTCAATGGCGGCACGGAGTGATTCCGAAACGCCGAGCGGAGAAAGATCGTCCGGCTTCATTTCAAGGTTTCAGTCTATCGCATCGATTTCGCCCGACTACCGGAGAACGAACTGGGACGGTGTCGTATTCCTTTGGACGTTCACGGCGCGATGGCCTGGGCTGCGTGGATCTCCGCCACGGCCGCCGCCGTATCGCCGTATTCATGGAAACGGACGATCTTGCCGTTCCGCACCTCGTCGACGTGCGCCCAGTTGAACTCGACGGCGCGCCCGGTGGCCCTGACGCGGGCTCCGGATGATGTCGAGGTTGCTCATAGTCGCTTCCTCTCGTGTCTCAACGGAGGCCAGATTACTCCATGATCAATACAGATCGCGCTCCGTCACGCCGGGCGGCGGGGCCGGGGCGTCGTGAGGCAGATGAAGGCGTGTCCTCGCCGAGAACATCGGACCACGCGCCGCGACCGTCGGCGCAAACGCCTGAAACCCCAGCTGCGGCAGATTCATGTCATCGTAGATGGCCTCCATGCCGCCGCGCATGAAGTACGTCTCGTGCCAGAATCCTGCCCACGGCGATCGGGTTGAGCTGCGTCACATCGTTGACGACGAGCGGCGGGTCCTGCCGACGGATCGGCTCGCGGACGACGTTCCAGACGAGGGCGACGAGGAGCAACGCGATCGCGATGGATACTGCTATGACGACGCGGAGGGCCGAACGCGCGCGACGGCGAAAGGAATCCGGACGCGGAGGTTCGTGATGAAGTCCTGCAGCGCTGTCGTAGTGTTTCATCGTGCGCGGCTGGGTACGGGGCCCCATTGATAGGGGTAGCGAACCGTTAGCCGATTACCTGGGAAAGCACCGCCGAACGCTTCGGTAAACCGAGTACGACACTTCCGAAAGAAGGCGGGTTCGCCTATTCCGTCGATCTGGTCGATCTCGACGGAGACATGGATAGGACTTTCAGCGAACTGAACTGTGGTGAACTGACTTTCGGCTCGGCAGAGCAAGACCGCAGTTCGCATGCAGACGCGCACTTCTTCAGGACCAACAACGTCGCTGACCGTTCAGGTTGCCGCCCAGACTCGCCCCCCAGGGTATCTGTGGGCTTCACGCGACTCCAGTCTGATCGCGGTGCCGTATCCGGGTGAGAGCGGCGGCATGTAGCGCGCATTCCGAATCACGACCGGATCGACGAAGTGCTCGTGGAGATGATCGACAAATTCCGTGACGCGGTTTTCGAGGCTGGCCGAGACCGCGATGTAGTCGAACATCGACAGGTGCTGCACCATCTCGCAGAGGCCGACGCCGCCGGCGTGTGGACACACCGGGACGCCGAACTTCGCCGCCATCAGGATGACCGCCAGGTTCTCGTTCACCCCGCCGAGCCGGCAGCTGTCGATCTGGCAGAAGCTGATCGCGCCCGCCTGCAGGAGCTGCTTGAACAGCACGCGGTTCGCGCAGTGCTCACCCGTCGCGACGCCGATCGGCCGGATCGCCTTCGCAATCGTCGCGTGTCCGAGCACATCGTCCGGGCTCGTCGGCTCTTCGATCCAAAAGGGATTGAACTCGCCGAGCGCGCGCACGCGCTCGATCGCCTCATTGACGTCCCACCGCTGGTTGGCATCGATCATCAGCGTTCGACTCGGCCCGATCTCGGCGCGCACCAACGAGACGCGGCGACGGTCGTCCTCGGGACGACCGCCCACCTTGACCTTGAAGTGCGTCCAGCCTTCCGCCATGGCGTCCCGGCACGCCTGACGCACTCTCTCGTCCGAGTAGCCGATCCATCCGGCCGACGTGGTGTAGGCGGGGTAGCCGGTCTTCAGCACCTCGGCCTCACGATCCGCTTTCGTGCGGGCGTTGCGCTCGAGGATGGCGAGCGCCTCCTCCGGCGCCAGCGCGTCGGTGATGTAGGTGAAATCGATGCACGAGACGAGCTGCCGCGGCGTCATGTCGGCGAGCAGCTTCCACACCGGCTTGCCTTCCGATTTCGCCCAGAGGTCCCACACCGCGTTGACGATCGCGGCCATCGAAATGTGGATGACCCCTTTCTCCGGCCCGAGCCAGCGCAACTGCGAATCGCCCGCGAGGCGGCGCCAGAAGCCGCCAGGATCCGTGGTGAGGTCCGCGAGCCGCTGGCCGACGACGTGGTGGCGGAACGCGTGGATCGCCGCCGCGCAGATCTCGTTGCCGCGTCCGATCGTGAACGTCAGGCCGTGCCCTTCATGATCCGAATCTGTCTTGAGAATGACGTACGCGGCGGAGTAGTCAGGGTCCGGATGCATCGCGTCGGTCCCATCGCTCGTGCGCGACGTCGGAAAACGCAGGTCGATGACGTCGAAATCTCGGATGATCATGGACGATTCACGTCCTTGTCGAGCGCTGTCTGAATCGGTCCAGTGCGACCGCGAGAACGATGATGCCCCCGGTAACAACCTCCTGCAGCCAGTTGGGCAGGCCCTTCTGGGAGCACCCGATCGCAATCACGGCCATTGTCGTCGCGCCGAGGATCGTGCCGGGCACCGTGCCCCTCCCGCCGAGAAGACTCCCGCCGCCGATGATCACCGCGGCGATGACATCCAGCTCCAGCCCGACGGCCACGGTTGGATCGCCGACCGACAGCCGCGAGAACTGCAGGACGCCGGCGACGCCGGCCAGCGCCGCGACGATCGTGTACGCGATCAGTTTCGAGCGATCCACAGCGACGCCGCACAGCCGTGCCGTGCGCTCGTTCGAGCCAATCGCAAACAGATGGCGGCCGTAACGCGTGTAGCCCAGCGTCAGGCCGACGATGACCGCCAGAAAAACCACGAGCCAGATGCCGGCCGGCACAAGCATCCCGCGCCCGGGCTCGAGCGTGCGCAGCAGATCGTTCAGCCAGGAGCCGGGCGCCTCGAGCCGCCGTTCTCCGGCGAGCCCCTTCGCCGCGCCGCGGACGACGATCATCGTGCCGAGCGTGACGATGAAGGGGACGACCCGCAGCCGCGTGACGAGCAGGCCGTTCGCGGCGCCGCACACCGCCGCGGCCGCGACGCCGCCCAGCGCCGCCGCCAGCGGGCTGTAGTCGGCCCGCAGGAGCAGCGCGATCGCGACCGTGGTCAGCGCGACGACCGATCCGACCGACAGATCGATTCCGCCGGCGACGATGATCATCGTCATGCCGAGCGCGGCCGTACAGACGATCGCCGTCTGCCGCGCGACCAGCTCCAGATTCGCGGGCCGGAAGAACTGCGGACCGATCAGCATGCCAAACAGGACGGCCACGAACACGAGGCCCAGGATGGGCGCGCCGCCCGCCCCGAGCCAGGTCGAGGGGCTGAGGATTCGCGGTCTCACACAGCCCCCGTGGCGTCCATCATGAGTTGATGCTCGGTCCACTCCGACGCCGGCCGGGCTGGACCGAGCGCGCCGCGGCGCATGACGGCGATGCGATCGCAGAGGCCCAGCAGTTCCGGCAGGTAGCTGCTGACCATGAGAATCGCTTTTGGCTGACGCCCCTCGACCAAGCTCGGGGCAGGCCCCTCGAGTGCGCCCGGGGCGGGGCCGCCGGCCGGCGATACGAGCGAATCAATGACGGCGTAGATCTGCGCCTTGCTCGCGACGTCGATGCCGCGCGTCGGCTCGTCGAGCACCAGAACATCGACGTCGTGGTGGAGCAGGCGCGCCAGCGCAACCTTCTGCTGGCTGCCGCCCGACAGCTCGCCGACCGGCTGCCGCGGGCCGCGGCTCGCGATGCCGAGTCGCTCGATCCACCGGCGGGCGGCCGCATCCTGACGCGCGGGCAGCACCGTCGCCGCGGGACCGAGATCGTCGAGCCGAGAGAGCGTCAGGTTGTCGCCAACGCCGAGCCCCTGCGCGAGTCCTTCCCCCGCGCGGTCCTCGCTCAACATCCCCACGCCCTGTGCCCAGCGCTGCCCGGGGGTCGCGGGCCCCTCGTACACACCGATCCGGACGCGGCCTTGCGCGACGGGCTCGAGGCCGAAGAGCGCGCGCAGCAGCCTCGTCCGGCCCGCGCCAATCAGGCCGGCGATGCCGAAGATCTCGCCGCGGTGCAGCGTGAAGGTCGCCGACCCCGGTCCGAAAGCGTCGACGTCGAGGATCGGCTCGCCGCGGCGCCTCGCCGTGCGCGGATACAGCTCGTCGACGTCGCGGCCCACCATCAGCCCGACGATCTGCTGCCTAGACAGGTCGGCCGCCGGCGCGCCGCCCGCGACGCGGCCGTCGCGCAGGACAACGATGCGGTCGGCGACAGCCTTGACCTCTTCGATGAAGTGCGAGATGTAGACGATCGCGTGACCATCCCGCTTCAGCCGCGCGATGAGATCGAACAGCCGCCTCGTGTCTTCGCGCCCAAGGGCGCTGGTGGGCTCGTCGAGCACCAGCACACGACACCCCACCGCGAGCGCGCGCCCGACCTCGACGAGCTGCTGCTCGGCGACGGAGAGCGTCTCGACCGGCGCGTCGATGGCGATGTCGGGATGTCCGAGCTGCGCCAGCACGTCCCTCGCGATCGCGCGGACCCGGCCCCACTCGACGACCCCGAACCTGACCGGCTCCATGCCGAGCACCATGTTCTCCATCACGGAGAGGTGCGGCGCGAGCGACAGCTCCTGGTAGATCATCGCGACGCCGGCGCGGCGCGCCTCGAGCGGGCTTCGCGGCCGATACGGCGCGCCATCGAGCGTCATCGCACCTGCGTCCGGCTGGAGCGCGCCCGACAGCACGCCCATCAGCGTGCTCTTGCCGGCGCCGTTCTGACCGACGAGCGCGCAGACCTCGCCCTCGGCTACCGCGAGATCGACGCCGTCGACCGCGACGGTCGCGCCGAACGTCTTTCGGATGCCCCGCATCTCAAAGCGCGGAGGCGCCGCGCTATCTGCGTGCATCTGCGTCCATCTGCGGCTTCACTTCGAGAGGTCCGGTTGGAGCAGCGCTTTCATGTCGGGCCGATCCATGAGGGCGCGCGTAATCAGGTTTACGCCGGTGTCGATGCGACGCTCTACCTTCTCTCCCTTGAGGTGCGCGACCATCGTCTTCACGCTGAGATAGCCCATGCGCACCGGATCCTGCACCACGAGCGCCTCGATGTGCCCGTCGCGGAGAGCCTTGACAAGATTGTCCGAGGCGTCGAATCCGATGAAGCGGACTTTGCCCGCCCAGCCGTTGTCCTGCAGCACGCGCAGCATCGCGAAGGCGCCCGATTCGTTCGGGCAGAAGATGCCGTCAACGCCCAGGCTCCCGTCGGCCTTCTTGTACCGGCTCAGGACGGTCTCGCTCACTCTGTACGAGCCTTCGACATCCGCGCCGCCGTACTGATTCGCGCTGAGGATCTCGATCCCCGGGTTTGCCCGAATCGCCGCGAGAAAACCTTCCTCGCGCCGCGTCGTGCTGTCGTGACCTTCCGCGTAGCGCAACAGGACCACCTTGCCCTTGCCGCCGAGCACCTTCGCGAGGTGCTCGCCCGCGAGGCTGCCGCCAACGTCGTTGTCGGTGGCGACGAAGCTGACGTAGTCGCCCCCCTTTAGGCCGGAGTCGAAGATCACGACCGGGATGCCGCGACGCACGGCGTTCGTGACCGGCGCGACGAGCGCCGTGTCGTCGAGCGGCGCCAGCGCGATCCCCGACACACCGCGGGCAACTGCGTTCTCGACCTCCGAGACCTGCGAGTCGCGATCGTCTTCGCGCAGCGGCCCGCGCCACACGACGTCGACGTTGAGCTCAGCGGCCGCCTGCCGCGCCCCGGCGTGGATGCTCTGCCAGAACGCGTGGGTCGTCCCCTTCGGGATCACGGCGATGGTGTACCGCGAGCTGTCGCGCGAGCCGCCGCACGCTACACTGAGCAGGACTAGCCCGAAGAGGCATTGCCGGATTGAGAATCGTGAATTGTCAGATTGATTGCTCATTGTTGATTGCCGAATTGACGATGATTGACGATTTGGCGATTGACGATTATTGAGGATCGACGATTGTCTGTCGTTGCTCTCCAAGCTGATCGATGCCGAGCTCGACGATGTCGCCTGCCTGGAGGTATCGGGGCGAGGGTTTCATCCCGAGGCCGACGCCGGCGGGCGTACCGGTACTGATGATGTCTCCGGGCAGGAGCGTCATGAACTCGCTGACGTAGCTCACGAGCGCCGCGACGTCGAAGATCATGTTGGCGGTCGAGCTCCGCTGGCGGAATTCGCCGTTCACTTTCAGCCACATACCGAGCCGCTGCGGATCGGGGATCTCGTCGCGCGTCGCGAGAAACGGGCCGAGCGGCGCGAACGTGTCCGCGCTCTTGCCCTTGACCCACTGCCCGCCGCGCTCGAGTTGAAAGGCTCGCTCCGAGTAGTCGTTGTGCAGCACGTAGCCGGCGACGAACTCGTGTGCGTGCTCGCGTGACACGTACTGCGCCTTCGCGCCGATGACGACCGCCAGCTCGACCTCCCAGTCGACCTTCGTTCCGTTTCTGGGGATCTTCACGGGATCGTCAGGGCCGGCGAGCGCCGTCGTCGCTTTGAAGAAGATGACGGGCTCCTTCGGCAGTTCCATCCCGCTCTCCGCGGCGTGATCCCTGAAGTTCAACCCGATGCAGACGATCTTGCTCGGACGGGCAATCGGCGGGCCGAGCCTGACGCCCGGCGGCACGCGAGGCGCGCGGCCTGCTTCGCGCGCGACCCACTGCCGCAGATGCTCGAGGCCGCCGGCGTCGAGAAACGCCTCGTCGTAATCCTTGACGGCCCCGGACCCGTCCACGCGCGATCCGTCGTCGAGCTGCACGCCCGGCGTCTCCTGTCCCGGCGGTCCAAATCGAATGAGCTTCATGCCGCCTCGGCGACCGGCGGCCGTCGCAAGCGGAGCCGGCCAGCCAGGAGCAGGTCGAGCCCGGCGATCCGGCCGGTGCGGAACGACAGGACGACCATCACCGCGGCCAGCTCGATCAGGTTCTTGTTCACGAGAAGGTACGTTCCCTCGGCGCCCGCCTGCGGCGCGCCGCTCGTGGGAATCGCGGACAGATAGAACAACGTCAGGAACGCGGCAGCGCCCAGGCAGCCGAGCTCGGTGAGCAGACCGAGCACGAGTGAGACGCCTACGAGCGCGAGGCCGACCGGGACGGCAAGATCGACCCATCCGCCGGCTGCGGATCCCGCCAGAGATTGGAAGAGGCCCGCCAGCGGGCCGGATGTGGCGTTCCTGAGATAACCGGCCGCGCTCCATCCCGCAAGCGGATGTCCGTCGCGCGCCCAGCCGGGGAGCATCAGCTTGTAATAGCCCTCATAAAGGAAGTGCCACCCGATGAGCGTGCGGAGCACCACAAGAGAGAGTCGCTGAAATCCTGAGAGCTCATGCATGACGTGCCTCATCTGCGGATCCGGACGCGACAAATGCCTGATTCGGGCCGGGCGATAAGCAGGTCGACGACCCTGAAGGGAGACACGGGGAACACGGAGACCAAACTCAAGTACGAAGCTCAAAGTTCGAAGGTCGAAGTGAGTGCCACGTTACTTCAGCCTTCGTCCTTTCGTACTTCGTACTTGAGTACCGTCTCCGTGCCCTCCGTGTCTCCGTGGTGATCCCTCTCCGTGTCCTCCTTTGCCTCCGCGCTCAATCAACCGCCTACAGCACTCGCGAAGCGCCGTCCCCAGCCTCAGTCACGTAGATCTCCGGGCGGCGTCCGGTCCGGGCCTCGTAGAGCGCGGTCACACGGTCGTGAAACTCCCCGATGGCGTCGGCGTGCACGAGGTTGACCGTGCAGCCGCCGAAGCCCCCGCCCGTCATGCGGGCGCCGTAGATGCCGTCGATCGTGTTCGCCAGTTCCACCAGCACGTCCAGTTCCGGGCAGCTGACCTCATAGTCGTCGCGCAGGCTGCGGTGCGACGCCGCCATCAGCGGGCCGAGCGCGTCGAGGGCCCCGCACTCGAGTGCGGCGGCCATCTGCTGCACGCGGCCGTTTTCGGTCACGACGTGGCGGCAGCGCCGGAAGATCACATCCGGAAGCTCGTTCCGGTGCGCTTCGAGCGTGATCGGATCGACGTCCCGGAGCGACCGGACCCTCGGCTCGCGCGAGCGTAGATGCGCGACGCCACGCTCGCACTCCTCGCGCCGCCGATTGTACTCGCCGCCGGCGTGGCCGTGACGGACCATCGAGTTGCAGGCGACGAGCCGCAGATTCGCGGCAATCGGCACGGGCCGCGAGTCGAGCGAGCGGCAGTCGAGCAGGAGGGCGGAGCCCGCGCCGGCGTGACAGGCGACGAACTGGTCCATGATCCCGCAGCGCGCGCCGACGAATTCGTTCTCGGCACGCTGGCAGAGCCTCGCCAGCTCGGTTGGATCCAGCTGACGGCCGATCAGGTCGAGGAGCGCGGTCGCGGACGCCACCTCCAGCGCGGCCGAGGAGCCGAGACCGGCGCCGATCGGAACGTCGCCTGCGGCGAGCAGCGTGGCCCCCCCGGGCGCGTAGCCGTGGCGCCGCAGCATCATCGCGACGCCCGCCACGTAGTCGCTCCAGTGGCGGGCCGGCGCCGGATCCGGACCACGCAGATCCCATTCACGCCGCTCGCCGGTGTGCTCCGAGTGGACGAGCAGCCGGCCGTCCGCCCGCGGCGTCCCAGCGACCCAGGCCGCGAGCGTCAGGGCGGCGGGAAGGACGAACCCGTCGTTGTAGTCGGTGTGTTCCCCGATCAGGTTCACGCGGCCGGGGGCGCGGTAGACGCGCGGCGACTCCCCGAACTCCGCGTGAAAGCGCGCGGCCAGCCGCTCAGCGACCACGCCACACCCCGTCCTTCATCGCTCCGTCCAATCTGCGTGCATCCGTCGATCCCCACAAGAGGGGCACCGTTACCCGTGCATCTGCGTAACAGGGTCGGACTTGACAGCATTCGCGCAGGGCCATACCGTCGGCCAGATCGTGCCGATCAGCCGCCGACAGCTGCTCACCTTCGAGTTGGAGGAGGACGGCCAGCGCCGCGACCTCGGAACGGACCACTGGATTCGCGTGTACCGGACCGCGATGGCGTGCCGGTTCGAGGTGGTGCTTCGGGACGGCGACGCCGTCCATCTGTCCGCGGCGCGCGCCGCCCTGGACGAAGCGGACCGGCTCGAGGCGCTGTTGACGGTCTTCCGCGACACGAGCGCGCTTGTGCGCGTCAACCGGATGGCAGGGGACGGGGCGGCTCCCGCCGAGCCGGAGCTGTTCGATCTGCTTCAGCTTTCCAGCCTGATGCACGCCGCGACGGGCGGCGCGTTCGACGTGACCTCGACACCGCTGAGCCGCTGCTGGGGCTTCCTGCGGCGTGAAGGCCGGCTCCCGCCCCCCGCGGAGATCGACGCCGCCCGGGCCCGGGTCGGCATGCAGCATGTCGAGCTGGACCCCGCCCGGCGTACAATCCACTTCCGGCGACCGGGGATCGAGCTGAACCTCGGCGCCATCGGAAAGGGATACGCCTTGGATCGCATGGCGGAGCTGCTGCGGAGCCGCGGCTGTCGGCAGGCGGTGCTCTCGGCCGGCGGCAGCAGCGTCCTCGCGATCGGCGGCGGACGGCCCGCCCTGAGCGGCGTCGAAGGGCCCGGCTGGACGGTCGACCTGCGGTCGCGCCAGGTGGCGCGCGAGCGGATCGCGCGGCTGCGGCTTCGCGACGGCGCGCTGGCGACGAGCGGCGCCGGCGAGCAGTTCGTCGACGTGGAGGGCACGCGCTACGGACACGTGCTGGATCCGCGGACCGGATGGCCGGCATCGGGTGTGATCAGCGCGAGCGTCGTGACGCGCGATGCCGCCGTGGCCGACGCGCTGTCGACGGCCTGTCTCGTCGCCGGTGAGTCGCTGGCCGCCCGTTACTGCGCCGCGAACCCGGAGACGCTCGTGATGCTGACCCCAGACGGCGGATCCGAACGGTGCCGCGTGTTCGGCAGCTATCGGGGCGTAGAGGTGGAGGACGTGTGACGTTCCTGACTCCCGACCAGAAGGACCTCGGCCGGCGAAATTTCCTCAGAGCGCTGGCCGGCACGCCGGCGCTCGTCGCGCTCGGCGCCGCCTCCGCGATGAAAGGCCCGCTGCGCGGAGGCCCGGTGCGGCTCGGCGTAATCGGCGTCGGCGGTCAGGGACGCGCGCTCGTCAACAACGTGGACCCGGCTTACGCCGATCTCCGCGCGATGGCCGACATCAACCCGGCGCAACTCAAGCAGGCAGACGAGACGATCTCGAAGCGCGGCGGGCCTCCGGCGCGGCATTACGCCGACTGGAAGGAGATGCTCGAGAAGGAAGACCTCGAGGCCGTGATGATCGCGCTGCCGCTGTGGCTGCATGCCGACGTCGCGGTCGCCTGCCTCGACGCGGGCAAGCACGTGCTCTGCGAGAAGATGATGGCGTGGGACGTCGAGGGCTGCGAGCGCATGCTCCAGGCGTCCGAGAAGAACAGCAGGCTGCTCGAGATCGGCTATCAGCGGCGATACAACCCTGTGTACCAGGCGGCCTACGAGGGCATCGTTCGCGCCGGCCAGCTCGGCGACGTCTATCACGCCCGCCTCGTCTGGCATCGCAACGGCAACTGGCGCCGCAAAGGCGAGCCGCCGTCGCCCGACTACGATCCCTCGCGCTGGGGCTATCCGACGTTCGAGCACCTCCTGAACTGGCGGCTCTACTGGAAGTACTCGAAAGGGCTGTACGCCGAGCTGGCGAGCCATCAGGTGAACGTGTCGAACTGGTTCTTCGGCTCATCGCCCGAGGCGGTCGTGTCCAGCGGCGGCGTGCGGCGGTTCAACGACGGCCGCGAGGTGTACGATCACATCTATTCGACCTTCGACTACCCGGGCGGCCGGACGGCGACCTATTCGTCGATCGAGTCGAACGCGTTCGAGGAGCGGTACGAGATCTTTTTCGGCACGAAGGCGACGCTGCTCGTCGCGCACGAGCGCGATGCGTTTCTGTACCAGGAGGGCGGGGAGGCGAACCCGACCGGCGTGCAGGTGACGCCGTCGGCCGGGGCTGTCGTGGACGCGTCGGAAACGCGTCCGGCGAACGCGGCCGGCGGGCCCACGAACGTGCCGGGCGCCGGCTTCAGCGCGAACCAGCCGTCGCCGACGAAGAACCAGATCTCAGGCTTCTGCGCCGCCATCCGCGTCGGGACGCCGCTCAAGTGCGGCGCCCGCTCGGGGGTCGACTCCGCCCGCGCCTGCATCCGCGCCAACGAGGCGGTGGAGAAGAAAACCCGACTGACGGTCTGATCGGTGGGGAGCCCCTACCCGCGCATCGCATCGCTCAAGACCTCCGAGGCGTTCCGCGCCCATCTCGAGCGTGAGGGCATACCGCTCGCGTTCGACGCGGAGCTGTGTGCGCCCGCGGCCTCTCCGCTGGCATGGCCGATCGAGGTCGAGGGCGTGCGCGTCGGCAACCGCTTCTGCATCCTCCCGATGGAGGGATGGGACGGGACGTCCGACGGCGAGCCGAGCGATCTCACGAGGCGCCGCTGGCGGAACTTCGGCCTGAGCGGCGCGAAGCTGATCTGGGGGGGCGAAGCGGCGGCGGTGCGCGAGGACGGCCGCGCCAACCCGAACCAGCTGCTGATCGTCGAACGCTCGAAGAAGGCGATCGCCGCTCTCCGCGAGTTGCTCGTGGCCGCGCACCGCGACCGCTTTGGCGCCGGCGCCGCCGACGACCTGTACATCGGACTACAGCTCACGCACTCGGGGCGGTTCGCCCGGCCGCACACGAAGGATCGCCCGGAGCCGATGACCGCGTATGCGCACCCGGTTCTGGATCGCCGGTTTCCGGGCGGCGTCCGTCAGCTCACCGACGACGACCTCGATCGGCTCGTCGTGGATTTCATTCGCGGGGCGCGGCTCGCCTGCGACGCCGGGTTCCAGTTCGTGGACATCAAGCACTGTCATGGCTACCTTGGCCACGAGCTGCTCAGCGCGCACGATCGGCCGGGGCGCTACGGCGGCTCCTTCGAGAACCGCACGCGGTTCCTGCGCGAGGTCATCGACGGCGTCCGCGCCGACGCGCCGTCGCTCGACCTGGCCGTCCGCGTGTCGGCGTTCGACACGGTGCCTTACAAGAAGGACGACGGCGGGACCGGCGTCCCGGAGACGACGCCCGCATCGTACCGTTCTGCGTTCGGCCTGCTCGCGTGCGACAAGAACGAGTGCATCGCCACGGCGCTCGGAGAGTCCCGCGCGTTGCTGCGGCTGCTGGAGGCGCGGGGCGTGCGCTGGGTCTGCGTCACGGCCGGCAGCCCGTACTACAACCCGCACGTACAGCGTCCCGCGATGTTCCCGCCGGTCGACGGCTACGAGCCGCCCGAGGATCCGCTGCGCGGCGTTGCGCGGCAGATCCGGGCGACTGCGGCGTTGAAGGCGGACTTTCCAGGCCTCGTGTTCGTCGGCTCGGCGTACAGCTATCTTCAAGAGTGGCTGCCGCACGTCGCGCAATACAACGTTCGCAACGGCCTCACCGACTTCGTCGGCCTCGGGCGTCTGGCGCTGTCGTACCCCGATCTGCCGGCGGACATGCTCGAGGGGACGCCCCTGCGCCGGAAATCGTTCTGCCGGACCTTCAGCGACTGCACGACCGGCCCGCGGCTCGGCCTCGTGTCGGGCTGTTATCCGCTGGATGACTTCTACGCGACTCACCCGGATGCGATTCGGCTGGCCGAGGCGAAGGGAACGGTCCCCGCGCCGAGCCGCGTCGAGGGGCCTGCCCCGAGCGAAGTCGAGGGGAAGACCCCATGACCGTCGCGCTGGCGCCCGAAGCCCGCACCCGCCACCAGGCGCTGGCCGTCGCGACCGCGTTCCTCGCGCTCTTCGCCATCGTCGGTTTCGCCCTGTACGGTCTGCCCCGGTTCTACCCGTTCTTCGTGCAGGAGCTCGGGTGGAGCCGGCAACAGGTAACCTCCGGCAACGCCTACAGCAAAGTGTTCGTCGCGCTGGCGTTCGGCGTGCTCGCGGGACGGCTCGTGGATTCCTGGGGGCCACGGCGGATCATGCTCATCGGGATCGTGATGGCGGGCGGCGCGCTCGTCGGCCTCTCCTACGTCACGACCCTCGCAACGTTCTACTTCTTTTACTGCTTCAACGCGCTCGGTTACGTGCTGGGCGGGCCGCTCCCTAACCAGGTGCTGCTCTCGCGCTGGTTCGACGCCGCGCGCGGCAAGGCGATGGGCGTCGCCTATCTCGGCATCGGCCTCGGCGGCGCTCTGGTGCCAGTGCTCGCGTATGCGCTGACCCAGGCCTACGGGTGGCGCGGGGCGCTGCGGATCCTGGGCGTCCTGATGATCCTCGTCGCGCTGCCACCGGCGTGGTTTGTGAGGGAGCCCGCGGAGGCCTCGCGCGCCGCTGCCGCAACCCCTTCGCCGCTGTCCGGGCTGCTGTTGCGACCTTCGTTCTACTTCCTGATGATAGGCAGCATGGCCTCGATCGGCGCCGTCGGGGGAACGATCCAGAACCTTGCGCTGTACTTGAGCCTTGATCGTAGGTTGCCTCAGGGCACGATCGACACCGCGCTCTCATTGATCCTGGTCGGCAGCCTCATCGGCCGCATCGGCATGGGATGGCTCGCCGACAGGTGGCCCAAGAAGCGGGTCATGCTGCTGATCTACGTGATCGTCGCCCTGTCGATTCCGCCGCTGTTCTACGCTTCGACGCCAGCGGCGCTCGGCGTGTGTGCGTTCCTCTTCGGCATCGGTCTCGGCGGCGACTACATGATCATCCCGCTGATGGCAGCCGAGCTGTATGGCGTCGCGGTCCTGGGTCGCGTCATGGGGGTGGTGCTGACGGCCGACGGCGTCGCCGAGGCGATGGTGCCGATGCTGGTGGCCACCCTGCGCGATCGGACCGGGAGCTACAGCGGCGGCTTCCTGCTGCTCGTCGGGCTCGCGGCCGTCGGGGCGGTCGCCGTGAGCCTGTTACCCCGGCCTGCCCCGCCGAAGCCTTTGGCGTAGGCGGGCGTCACGATGTTCGATCTGTCCGATAGAATCACCCTCGTGACCGGCGCCGGATCGGGCATCGGCGCTGCGATCGCGGACACGTTCGCGCGGGCGGGCGCGCGAGTGCTCGTCACGGACCTGGACGAGCGAAGCGCGGCGGCGACGGCCGAGCGGATCGCCGGCGCGGGCGGGCAGGCGGAGCCACTGGCGCTCGACGTGCGGGACGAAGAGGCCTGCCACGCGATCGCCATGCGCGTCGAGGAGCGGTCGGGCCGGCTCGACGTCCTCGTCAACAACGCCGGCGTGGGGCACGTCGGGACGGTGCTTCAGACCGACGGCGCCGACCTCGATCGGCTCTACGCCGTGAACGTCCGCGGCGTGTTCAACGTGACGAAGGCATTCCTGCCCGGCATGGTGGCGCGAAAGGCGGGGGTGATCATCAACATGGCCTCGATCGGAGGGCTCGTCGGCATCCGCGATCGCATCGCGTATTGCGTCAGCAAGTCTGCCGTCGTCGGCCTGACGAAGTGCATGGCGCTCGATCACGCGCTCGACGGGATCCGCGTGAACTGTATCTGCCCGGGGCGGGTCGAGACGCCGTTTGTCACGGCGCGGCTGCGCGAATATCCGGACCCCGAGCGGGCGTATCGTGAGATGGCGGCGTCGCAGGCCATCGGGCGCATGGGCCGTCCCGAGGAGATTGCCGCGGCCGCGTTGTACCTCGCGAGCGACGAGGCGGCGTTTGTGACCGGCGCCGCGCTGGCGATCGACGGGGGATGGAGCGCGGGGAAATAATGCCGAATGCCGAAAGCCGAATGCCGAAAGGGACTGCACTCGTAACAGCATGAGTAACCGCAGCGTGCGCGTGGCGCTCGTCGGCGGGCCGATGTACGACCCGCTCTACGAACGCATTCCCGCGTTCGAGCGGGAGACTGGCCTGCGGGTCGAGGTGGTCTCCCGGCTGCCGCATCCCGAGCTGAACGCGTGGGTGAAGCGCGCGTTCGAGTCGGGCGACGCCGGCCTCGATCTCCTCTCGACGCACACGAAGTACGCGCCGTCGCAGGCGCAGTGGCTGTCACCGCTCGACGATCTGCTGTCCGCCGAGTCGATCGCCGACCTGCTGCCGAGGCCGCTGGAGCTGGCGCGCATCGACGGCCGGCTCCTCCAGGTCCCGCGCAATCTGGACGTCCGCCTGCTGCACTACCGTCGCGATCTCTTCGAGGATTCGGCCGCGGCTGCCGCGTACGACCGGACGTTCGGGCGACCGCTGCGCGTGCCGGAGACCTGGACGGAGCTCGCGGATGTCGCCGCGTTCCTGACCGGCGGCGACCGCTTCGGGTTCCTGTTTCCGGGACGCGACTCCGGGCTGTTCGGGACGTTCTACGAGCTGCTCGTCGGCGCGGGGGGCACGCTGTTCGACGCGGCGCTCCGGCCGGCCTTCGACTCGGCGGCGGGGGAGTGGGCCGCCGCGTTCATCGCCGAGCTGCACCACGTCCGCCGCGTCACGCCACGCGATCTGGCCGGCTGGCATTACGACGAGATTTCCGCGGCGTTCCGCGAGGGACGCTCGGCGCTCGTGTGCGACTGGCCGGGGTCCTATCACTTGTACACGAACGCCGCGACCTGCCGCGTGGCGGCTCGGGTCGGCCTCGCGCTGCTGCCGGGCGGTCCGGCCGGCATCCGCGCGGCGTACGCCGGCTGTCATTCGTTCGCCATTCCGCGCGGCGCGGGCAACAGGTCCGGCGGCGCGGCGCTGCTGCGCTTCTTCACGTCGCTCGAGTCGCAGCTCGGCGAAGCGCGCCGCGGCGCGATTCCATGCAGAGTGGACGCGCTCGCGCAGATTCGCGAGGAGGCAGCCGCGGATGCCGATCAGGCGCGGCGCTGGCAGCTCCTGGCGGAGACGGAACAGACGATGATCATCCCGCCACGGTTCGCGGCGTACGCCGACTGCGAGGATGCAATCTGGCGGGCGGTGCAGCAGGCGATGGAAGGGATCTCCACGCCGGCCGGCGCCGTTCGTCACGCGGCGGCGGCCGTCGAACGGATCGTGGAGTCCCGCGTCGCCGCGCCATGACCGGCGGCTTCTCCTTCATCGGCAGGACGGTCGTCGTCACCGGCGCCGGCAAGGGAATTGGGTTGGCGACGGCGCAGCAG
>JBOGJB010000243.1:0-11627 GCA_050745085.1 Vicinamibacterales bacterium | reverse complement strand
GGCTCGACCGGCGCGCCGCGCCTCCGCTCGCGCCGTCGAGCGGCGACGTGGCGATCGTGACCGCGAGTCCCCCGATGGCGGAGCTGACGCGCACGGTTCACCGCGCCGCACAAGCGCCGTTCCCGGTGCTGATCGAAGGGGAGAGCGGGGTGGGGAAGGAGCTGGTCGCGCGCGCCGTGCATCGGGACAGCCCGCGGCGCGGCCGGCGATTCGTCGCGGTCAACTGCGCGGCGTTGCCGGACGATCTCATCGAGGCCGAGTTGTTCGGCCACGCCCGCGGCGCGTTCACCGGCGCGGCCTCGGAGCGTCCGGGGCTGTTCGAAGAGGCCGATGGCGGCACGCTCTTTCTCGACGAGGTCAGCGAGCTGGCGCCGCGCGCGCAGGCGAAGCTGCTCCGGGCGATCCAGGACGGCGAGATTCGCCGCGTCGGCGAGAACGCGCCGCGGCGGCTGGACGTCCGGTTCGTCGCGGCGACCAATCGTCCCCTCGAGGCCGAAGCCGCGTCCGGGCGCTTCCGGTCCGATCTACTCTTCCGGCTCGCCGTCATCCGCCTGGCGGTTCCGCCTCTGCGCGAGCGCCCGGCGGATATCCATGCCCTGGCGCAACAGTTCTGGCAGTCGGCGGCCGCACGGACGAACTGCCGCGCGACACTCGATGCAGAGGCGCTTGCGGCGCTGGCCCGCTACGATTGGCCCGGGAACGTCCGGGAGCTGCAGAACGTCATGTCCGCGCTCGCCGTCCACGCCCCTCGCCGTGGACGGGTCGGCGTGTCCGCCCTCCCGCCCGCGATCGCCGCCGCCGCCTCCGCCCGGCCGCCGGCGACATTCGACGAGGCCCGGCACTCCTTCGAGCGGCAGTTCGTCTCGAATGCGCTCGCGCGGGCCGGGGGGCATCATTCGCGGGCCGCGGCGTCGCTTGGTGTCAGCCGGCAGGGTCTTACGAAGTTGATCAAACGGCTGGGGCTGGATCAGTAATCGGGGATTCTGAATTCAGAATCCAGAATTCAGAATCCAGAATTCAGAAGGGGGTGCTGGGTGCAAGGTGCGAAGACGTTTGAGGACCTGATCGTCTGGCGGAAGGCGCACGAGTGCGTACTGGGGATCTACAGACCGACGGGGAGTTTCCCGCGCGAAGAGGTCTATGGCCTGACCGCTCAGGTTCGAAAGGCTGCGGTCTCGATTCCCGCCAATATCGCGGAAGGCTTCAAACGTCGCAGCCGCCTTGAGAAGGTGCGGTTCCTGAACATCTCGCAAGGGTCGGCCGAAGAGATCCGTTACTATCTGCGTCTCGGGCGGGATCTTGGATATGGCCACAACGACGCACTCGGCGCGCTCCTGGAAGAGGTGAGTAAGCTTCTGGAGGCCTATCGGCGGTCCATCATCATGTCGTTGCCTCCACTGGCCCGGCCCGCCTTCAGCGTCATCGCGAACCTCTTCTGGATTCTGGATTCTGGATTCTGAATTCCTACAGATGATCAGATTCCTTCTTCGCCGCCTCATCCTAACCGTCCCAGTGCTCCTGGGCGTCGCCACTCTGGTGTTCGCCCTGATTCATCTGGTCCCGGGCGACCCCGCGGTCTCGATGCTTGGTGAAGGCGCGACGACGGAGGAGGTCGACACGCTCCGGACGAAGCTCGGGCTCAACCGGCCCCTGCTGGAGCAGTACGGGACGTTTCTGTCAGGTCTGGTCAGGGGTGATTTCGGCACATCGTTCCGCTTCGGCACGCCGGTCGGACGCGAGATCGCGGCGCGCATTCCGAACACCGCCGTGCTCGCCGTGGCGGCGATGGCCGTCGCCCTGGCGATCGCGCTGCCGCTTGGCATCCTTGCGGCTGTCTTCCGCGGCACGCTCGTGGATCACGCCGCGATGACCGCGGCGCTCGTGGGGATCTCGATGCCGAACTTCTGGCTCGGACCGCTCGTGGCGATCCTGTTCGCGGTCAAGCTCGGATGGCTGCCGGTGTCCGGCACTGGATCGCCTGCGCACCTCGTGTTGCCGGCTCTCACGCTCGGCGCGGCGCTGGCGGCCGTTCTCGCGCGGATGACGCGCGCCAGCCTCCTCGAGGAACTCCGCGAGCTCTACGTCGTCGCCGGCCGGGCGCGCGGCCTGTCACGTGCGCGCGTGGTCCTGCGCCACGCCTTGCGGAACAGCCTGATCCCGATCGTCACGATCATCGGCCTGCAGCTCGGGGCCGTGCTCACCGGCACCATCATCACCGAGACCATCTTCGCGTGGCCCGGCCTGGGCCGGCTGCTCGTGCAGGCGATCGGCTTCCGCGACTATCCGCTCATCCAGGGCTGCATCCTCTTCATAGCGGTCACCTACGTAGCGATGAACCTGATTACAGACGTCGCGTACGGCGCGCTCGATCCGCGCATCCGGCTGGGGCGATGATTCGAGTCGGCGGTTTCATCGTCGGGCTCGCGGCGCTCGCCGCAGTCTTCGGGCCGGTCCTGTCGCCGCACGACCCGTCCGCCCAGGAACTGGCGCTCCGGCTGCAGGGGCCGAGCGCCGCGCACTTGTTCGGTCTCGACGAGCTGGGGCGCGACATCTTCTCGCGCGTGCTTGCAGGCGCGCGCATATCGCTCGTTGTCGGCCTGGCGGTCGTGACGGTTTCCGCGCTCCTGGGCACGGCGCTCGGCGCGCTGGCGGGGTACTTCGGTGGCGTGCTGGACGATGTCATCGGTCGGATCATGGATGTCCTTCTGGCGTTTCCAGGCATCCTGCTCGCGATCGCGCTCGTCGCGGTGCTGGGGCCGAGCCTGACGAACGTCCTGCTGGCGCTGGCGGTGATCGGGTGGGTGGGGTACGCGCGGCTCGTGCGCGGACAGGTACTGCGCGCGCGGGAGCTCGAATTCGTGCAGGCGGCGCGAGCGTTGGGCGCCGGCGCGCCGCGCATTCTCGTCCGTCACGTGATTCCGGCGGCGCTCCCCGCGGTCATCGTCCAGGGAACGCTCGGGATGGCCGCCGCGATCATTGCCGAGGCGTCGTTGAGCTTCCTCGGACTCGGCGTGCAGCCGCCGACGCCGAGCTGGGGGACGATGCTCGACGCCGGACGGTCGCACCTGTTCGACGCCCCGCATCTGACGATCTTCCCGGGGCTCGCGATCGCCGTGCTGGTGCTCGGCCTGAACTTTCTAGGGGACGGACTGCGCGACCGCCTCGATCCCAGGCGCGCATAGCCCGGCACCCCCGAGGTCTCGAGTCGACGCGCCGACCCTTTCGACGCGCTCAGGGTCGCCCTGAGCCTCGTCGAAGGGCGAGCGGCAGCGGGCAGCCTTGAGCCGGCGCGAAGCGCGAAGCCGCGAGGCGCCAGCGAGCGGGGGTGGGGCCCCGCCGCGAGCAGGAAAGAAGCGGCAGGCGCCGGGGTGGGGCCCCGGCGCAGGTCAACGAAAACGTTGCGCCAGCGCCATCAGCCCCCGGTCGCGAGGGGCCAGCTCCAGCGCTCGCGCGATCGTCGCGCGCGCGGCCTCGACGTCCCCGGTGCGCCACTCCAACTCCGCGAGGCGCCTCAGCAGCGCCGCGTCGCCGGCGGCCCCTTGCGCTGCGCGACGGTACCATACGACGGCTTCCTTCCAGTCACCGGCACGCATCGAGAGATCGGCGATCCGCGCCGCGCTTGCAACGCGCGCGACCTCCCGTTCTTCATCGTCCCGCAGCGCCCGGTAGCTGACGAGCGCACGTCGTGCGAGATCGGCGTGGCCGAGCCGCTCTGCCGCGTCGGCGAGGTACGCGAACACCTCCGGATCGACCGGCAGGCGGGTCGCGGCGTCCCGCAGGATTCGCTCCGCCGGCTCGACGTGCCCGTTGAGAAAGTGTGCGCGCCCGAGAAGCGCGAGCGCCTCCGAGCCGTTGGCGCCGGCATCGATCGCCCCTTCGAGCGCCTCGATCGCCTTGCTGAGCGCGACGCGATCCGGCCGCGCCTCGGCGCTCTGGAGCCATACGCGGCCAAGCGCGACGTACGCGGCGGCGTTCTCGGGGAAGCGCTCGACCGCCGCGCCGAGCGTCACGACCGCACGCTCGGTCCGTCCCGCCCGCGCGTAGGCGAGGCCGAGGGCGACCTGACGCTCCGGCCGCCCCTCGAGTGCCGCGAGCGCATCCAGCTCTCGAAGGGCGTCGGCCTGACGATTGAGGTCGCTATAGAGATCGGACAGCTCGCCGCGCGCCTGGGCGAGGGCTGGTGACAGGCTGACCGCGCGGCGTAGCGCCACGACGGCGGCGTCGGTCTTACCCAGATCCCGCAGGACGAGGCCGTGGAGGTAATGTGCCTCGGCGAACCCCTCATCGAGGGCGACCGCACGTTCGAGCGGTCCGACCCCGTCTGCGGCCCGCCCCGCGCGGTAGAGGGAGAGGCCGAGCTTGTATTGGACGCGCGGCGACGCATCGTCGAGCTCGACGGACTCGGTGTACTGTTCCGCCGCGCTTGCGTAGCGTCGCTGGGCGTACTGCAGGTCGCCGAGCATCTCGGGCGGCCGGGTGGCCGACGGGTCCAGTTCCGCCGCTCTCCGGAGATCTCGCTGCGCGGCTGCGGCATCCCCCCGGCGCTGGTAGGTCTCCCCCCGGCGCAGATACGCGAGCATCGAGGTGTTCTTGAGCGTGATGGCGCCTGTGTAGGCCTCGATCGCGACATAGGTGTCGTCGCGTGCGAGGGCGGCATCGCCTTCGGCCACGAGCTGCCGGAACCGGCGCTCCTGCTGGACGGCCGCGTAGCCGGCGACGCCGACCCCGGCAGCGCCGAGGACAAGGAGGAGGGCGAGTAAGCGCTTCATCGCAAGGAGTTCCGCCAGGAACAAACCATGGTAGCAGGTGTCTAATCTGTCAGCGACCGTCTGCCCGGTCCCCACGGAGTGGTACAATGGCCGAGGAACTCTCGGTGAAACCAGTTCGGGCTCTCACCTGGCAGGACGTTGGCGGCCGCGAGGCGGCGCTCATCCAGCGCTGCGCGGTTGGCGACGAGGACGCGTGCGCGGAGCTCGTGGACGGACACCAGCGGCTCGTCTACCAGCTCGCGCTGCACCTGCTCGGCGACCACAACGAAGCCCTCGACCTGTCGCAGGAAGTGTTCCTCCGCGTCTTCCGCACGATTCATCGCTTCCGTGGTCAGTCCGCGCTTCGCACGTGGATCTACCGGATCGCGATCAACCAGGCGCGCAACCGCTTGCGCTGGTGGCGGCGGCGCCGGCGCGGCCAGCAGGTGTCGCTCGACGATCACGTCCGCGCGCACGGCGAGCTGCCCAGCGAGTCGACGGGCACGTCGCCGGAGCGGGTGTATCGACAGAAAGAGGTCGCTGGGCGGATCTGGCAGGCGCTCGAAGCGTTGCCGTTCGACCAGAAGACGGCCATCGTGCTGAGGGAGATCGATGGCCTCAGCTACGACGAGATCGCGTTTTCCCTCGGCGTGGCGGTCGGCACCGTGAAATCGCGGCTCGCGCGCGCACGAGAGACGCTGCGGGGCGAGTTGAGGGGTATATGAAACTGCTGACGTGCGCGGCCGTTCGGCGGCGGCTCACGGCGTTTCACGACGGGGAGCTGGCCGTCAGGGATCGGCTCGCCGTCGAGACGCACCTCGACGGCTGTCCGCGCTGCGCCTCCGAGGCCGCGGCGCTCGACCGGCTCGGCGAGGTGCTGCGCGGCGGGGCACGGGACCAGGCGGACGATCTGCGCGGCCTCCGCGCCGACATTCTCAGCCGGGTCAAGGCGGAGCACGACGGCACGCTGAACGCGCGCATGGGCCGGTTGTTCGAGGACCTGCATCTCGTGTGGATTGGCCTCGCCGCGACGGCGGCGACGCTCATCTGCAGCGTCATCGTGTTCGGCGCGCTCGCGTTCGCCTCGCCCGGGCGCAACGACTCGCTCGCCGCCGTGATGAATCAGCTCGGCGCCACCCCCGGCTCGAACCTCAATCCGTTCCGGCTCGATAGCGGCGTCACGTTCCCGAGCGTCAGCAAGGACGACTACATGCCGACGGTGGCGTTAACCGAGCAGGAAGCTGTGCTCGCGCTCTCGGCAGTCGTGACGAAGGAAGGGCGCGTCGGCGGCTTCGAGGTGCTGTCCAACGAAGGGGACCGCCGCGAGCTCATCGCGCTCCTCGACGCGATCGCGCGCGCCCGCTTCGCCCCGGCCGAGTTCGGCGGCGCCCCGGTCGCGGTCAATATGATCTGGCTGGTCTCGCACACGACGGTGCGAGGCAAGGCATCCTCGTAATGCCCAATGCCGAATGCCCAATGGGACTGCGCTCGCGACAGTCGCTGATTCAGTGGCGAGCGTAGACCCTTTCGGCATTCGGCATTCGGCATTGTAGTTACCGTCCCGCCGTCGCCGTGGCCACGTTGTTCATCGTGTCGCTCGCGCGAATGATGACCGTGCCCGGCGTCTCCTGTATCGGCAGCTCGAACGTCTCCCGCCGCGAGTCTGGTATTCCGTCCTTCGGGTAAATCGCGCGCCAACGGTTCCCATCAATCGAATACTCGACGCGGTGGATCGCGGAGTGGTTGTCCTCGACGCTGAAGGTGAGGGTCGCCGCCGCCGCCGGCGAGACGACGATCCGCGGCGCGGTGTTGTCCACCTCGAAGCTGCCGCTCTCGCGCTCCCCGACAAGCGCGGCACCAGGAGAATTCGACGGCGTGTCGATCGCTGCGACCTTGATCAGGTACGTGCCGTCTGGGACCGACGTCGTGTCCCATACTACGATGGGATCGGTCAGCTCGCGCTTGATCGGTTTCCACGCCGTCTCTCCCTCGCGGCGGTAGAACACGTCGTACTGGAGCCGGTCGTCGTTGCCGTCCTCCGCCTTCCAGACGAAGGTCTGCAGGCCCTTCTGATAGAGCCGCCGCCCGAGCGACGGCACCCCCTGTGGCGCGCCCGCACCCTGCGTGCTCTGCTGCCTGGCGTCCGCGCGCTCACGGTCGTCGAAACCGGCGATCTCGGAATCGCCGCTGGTGAACGGACGCTGGAACACAACGCCTGGCGCATGTACCGTGATGGACGTGACGTTCGGCCTGAGATTGCGCGGCAGATAGGCCGCGCCGACCGAGGTGAGCGCCGGCGAGCGGTCGCCGTCTCCCGCGGTCAGCACCGCGCGCCACTGCAGGTAGCGCGCCTTGGGGCTCACGATCTGATCGCCGTCGCCGTTGCCGTACGGCGCCGACCACGCGCTCCACGTGTCGTCCGGCGTGGCAGTATTGCCCGACCGCGTGGCGATCTCGATCCGACCGCCGTTAGGTGCCGCGCGCCACCGGATCGCCCCCCACGACGCGACTGTCGCAGCGTCCCGCACGTCGGACTCGTACATGCCGCGCCGGGCGCGCTCGCGAGAAAGGCGGAAGATCTTGCCGGGGTTCGACGTCGCGTAGACGTGGCGGCCGTCCGCCTCCCGTACCAGCCACGTGATCTGCTGTGCCTCGGCGCGCGCCACGAGCGTCGGCTTGATCGGATCACCGGCCAAGCGGAACAGCTTGCCCGAGCTGCCGGTGGCTACGAGCAACGTGCCGCCCGCTTCCACCGACACGTCGTAGGGCGCGTCGTCCGCCGATTCCCAGTACAGATCCCAGAGACCGTCCGTGAGGATCCGATAGACAGCGCCGCGAGCCGCGCGGCGCGCTTCCTGTCGCGGCCCGGTATCCTCCGGGGTCACGCCACCTTCGATTAGAGATATAGCTGTGATCTCTGTCGACACCGACGGCACCGGCGTGCGCGGCGGCTCCACCGGCCGATCTGTCGGCCGTTCGGGGATCCCCGTCCGTCCGCTGACCGCGACGACGTACAGGGTGCCGTCCGGCGCGAACCGAAGCGCGCGAATCTCACGGAAGGGAGAGTCCAGCAGGACGAAGGCCTTGCCCTCACGGTCCAGGCGGAACACGCGGCCGGGGAACTCGGTGCCCGCGATGAGGCGGCCCGTAGGGTCGAGCGCGAGCGACAACACGTGCGCAGATCGCGTGCGGTAGAAGGGGACCGCCTTGCCGTCGGGCGCGACGCGATAGATGACGCCCTTGTCACCCGTACCGACGTAGAGCGATCCGTCGCGATCGGCGGCGAGCGACCAGATGTATTTGTCTTCGGGATCGAACAGGACCTGAGACTTGCCGGACGCGTCCAGCCGATAGACCTTGCCGTCGGGGGAGGTCCCGACGAAAAGGCCGCCGCCCGCGGCCGACGCGAGCGCGTGGACTTCCAGCTCGGGCGCGTCGAAGAACTCGGTGAGCTTGCCGCCGCGGTCGACGCGGTAGACCTTGCCTTCGTTCCCGCTGCCGGCCCAGTAGCCGCCATCGGGCGCCGGCACGAGCGTCCAGAGGAACGGCGCGGTCGTCTCTGCGACCAGCTCGGTCGCGGGACCGAGCGTCAGCCGCCCGTCGCTGTCGATCGAGAGGTGGTCCGCTTCGCCGCGCAGGAAATCCACCTGCGTCGCGACCAGCCAGAACGTGGGCGTCGCGGCGTCGGACCCGACGGTGAACGCGAGAAGGAGACCGGCCAGGGCCGGCAGGAATCGCCGCGTCATCGCGACGGCTCGACCGCAATCGAGAGCTGTCGCGAGCCGAGGACCGCGACATCGGTGGGGATTTCCCACTCGCCGATGACGGCGTTGCGGAGCGGCACGAAGCTGCCACCGTTACGGTCCGCCTCGAGCACGGCGAGGACGCTCGGCGGCAGCGCCGGCAGCGACTCACCCTCGACGACCGCACCGGGACCGACGCTGATCAAGCGGACGTAGAGCCGGTTGTTCTTCCGGCTGTTGTTGAACGTGCGGATCATCTGCGCGACGCTCTGCGCCGGCATCGGGCGCCGCACCTCGCGCTGCTCCCACTGCGTGAGGGACGCGCCGTCCGACACGAGCAGCGTCAGAGAGCCGGCGGCGTGCGCCGGGATGTCGATCGGGAGCGAACGCACCTGCTCCTCGCCGCGATAATTCCGCGTCAGCACCTTGAGCGTCGACGTCCGGCCGGCCCTCGGCCGCGCATCGTCGAGCCACACTCGCTCGAGCTTCGCGCTGCGCGGCTCCTCGGCCGACGCGACGGTGATGTCGAGACCGTCGATCTCGATCTTCTCGAGGTCGTTCGCGAGCAGCATGGTGATCGGTCCCGCGATGTAGGTCGCGGCACCCGAGAGCGACGTGTCGCCGGTGAAGAGGTTCTCGAACGCGACGTCGCTATGCCCCTTGACGCGCGCCTTGCCGCTCACCGTGTACGTCGCGGCGCCAAACTGCCGCTCGTAGGAGCCCAGCGTGTTGAACATCGTGACGAAGGTGAGGAGCGGCGTGAAGAGCTGATCGTTGACGACATGGAACGTGAAGGTCTTGCGGATGCCGCGCTCGGAGTCGAGCGACAGGCGGATGGGAATCATCGCCGGGCCTGGGCCGAGCCGCCCCGCGATCGTCGTGGCGCGATCCTGCTCGAAGGTGCCAATGGTCTCGCCCATCGCGGTGATCTTGAACGAGCTCATGAGGCTCGGGAGCAGCGAGTACACCCGGGCGCGCGTCATCGGAAACTGCGTCGGCCCAAGGTTGAAGAACGGATGGCCGAAGGCGTACACCCGATCGCCGTCCACGTGCGTGACCGTGCCCGTGCCGCCGAACTCGAGATCACCCGTGATCAGGCTGACGCCGACGGCATCGCCCGGTTCCAGCGTGCGGGACGAGCGCTTCGGCTCGTCCTGGCCCACGTTCGACATGCCAGCCGCGATCGGAAGAAAGCCCGCATCGGCGAAGGCCCCGCCGACGAGCGTCGCCGCGGCGTCGTCGAATCCGCCCATGACGATCGGCGTCGCGATCGGCCTCAGGAGCGCGCCGATCCGTCCGGCGTCCCCAACCGGAAGACCGAGCGCGTCGACGTCCCCAGGTCGTTCCGCGAACGGCCGCATGCGCTGAAACGCCTTCCGGAGCGCCGCGGCAAGACCCTCCCGGGTCAACGGGAGCTCGAGATCCTGGCGCGCCACGGCCGGACGCCGCGACGCGAGCGCGGCGGTCTCCGTCATCTCCGCGATCGGGGTAATGCCGGCGATCGGTTCCTTTGAGAATGCGCCGATGGAGTACGAGACTGCGCCGATGAGGCGGCCATCCACGTACACCGGGCTGCCGCTCATGCCCTGCATCACGCCCGTCCGCTCGAGCGGCCCGCCTTCGAGGCGCGCGAGGATCAGATGGCGTTGGGGCCCGATGACGTTGCGGAGGACGCCCAGGATGTGGACCTTGAACTCTTCGCGGCGATCGCCGTCGAAAACCGTTCGACCGATGCCCGTCATACCCGGGCGGACCTCGTCGAGCGACATGAGTGTTGTCGAGGCGGGCAGGCTCACCAGCCCCAGCGTCGCCAGCGCGAGCGCCAGGCTCACCACGCGGAACTTGCTCATGGATAACCCCATTATAAGCCACGGAGGACCGCGGGTTTCCCCCTGGCGACCAGCCGTTTGACCCCCCGCCGGGCGGTCTGCTATCGTGTCCCGACTCATGCCGACCGCGTTCTTTCCCGCCGGCCAGTATTGGTGGTGGCATGCCCACCAGGCGGGAGAGGCTGCGCGTCCACGCTGAGCGCATCACCAAGTTCGGGAGTTGACGAGCCTCTTCAGCCGCCGGGTTGAAGGGGCTTTTTTGTTTATGACGCTTCTCTGCGTCACGGTGGCCGGGTCGACGATGTCGGAAGTGCGGGCGCGGCGCGACGCGGCGTCCCGACTCGCCGACCTGGTGGAGGTGCGGCTCGACGGGGTCGCCGACGCCGATCCGGCCGGCGCCGTCTCTGGACGCACCACGCCGGTCATCGTGGCCTGCCACCCGGCGTGGGAAGGCGGGCGGTTCGACGGACCCGAAGAGGTCCGGCGGCGACTGCTGGCCGCGGCGCTCGACGCCGGAACGGATTGGATCGACGTCGAGTGGCGCGCAGGGTTCGACGACCTCGTCACCGACGCCAACCGTGCGCGGATCATCCTGTCGAACCACGTCTTCGACGGTGTGCCGGGGGATCTCGATGAGCGGTATCGTGCGATGCGCGCGACAGGCGCTGCGATTGTCAAAATCGCCGTGCAGCCCGGCAGGCTGAGCGACCTCGCGCCGCTCTTCGCTCTCGGCGCATCGGTCGCGGCAGATCGGACCGTGCTGCTGGGGATGGGACTGCGCGGGCTCGTGACGCGGATTCTCGCGGCCCGGCTCGGCTCGGCCTGGACCTACGCGGGGCGCGAAGCAACCGTCGGCCAACTCTCGGCCGAACGGATGATTGAGGACTTCAGGATCCGTGACATTGGTCCTGGATCGAGCGTCTACGGTATCGTGGGCTCCCCGGTCGCACATTCGCTGTCTCCTGCGATGCACAACGCCGGCTTCGCCGACGCCGGAGTCGACGCGGTCTACGTGCCGCTCGATGCGGCCGACGCGGACGATGCGCTGGATGCGGCGCAGTTTCTGAAGCTCGAAGGGATCAGCGTGACCGCCCCGCTGAAAGTCGCGCTGATGGAAGCCGAACGCGTGACGCGCGTCGACGCGGTCACCGCCCGAGTCGGAGCGCTCAACACGCTGCGACCGGGCGAAGCCGGCTGGGAGGCGACAAACACCGACGTCGTGGGATTCCTCGCGCCGCTGTCGGCCGCCGGGCCGCTCGCAGGCCGACGCGTCACCATTCTCGGCGCCGGCGGCGCCGCCCGGGCGG
>JBOGJB010000242.1:0-5865 GCA_050745085.1 Vicinamibacterales bacterium | reverse complement strand
GGATAGAAGATGGCGTAGTAGAAGATAGAGTCGACGTTGGCGTCACGGTGCGTGCGGTTGATCTCGTCGAAGCGCGCGAAGCTGCGAGCTTCGCGCCGGAAGAGCTGCACCGTGGACATGCCGGTGATGTGCTCCTGCAGGAAAGCATTGATCCGCGCGATCCAGAGCCGCACGGTGCGGTAGGAGTCGCGCACGTTGCGGCGGAACCACTGGGTCACCAGGATGATGAGCGGCAGAACCGAGAAGGTGATGAGCGCCAGCCGCCAGTCCATCACCAGCAGCACGGCCATGATACCGACGAGCGTGAACACGTCGCCGAAGACCGCCACGACGCCGCCCGTAAACAGCTCGTTGAGCACGTCCACGTCGCTCGTCACGCGCGTCATGAGCCGGCCGACCGGGTTCTTGTCGTAGAACCGCACGTCGATCCGCTGCAGATGCCCGTAGATCTGCATCCGCAGGTCGTACATGATGCGCTGCCCGACGAGCTGCATCGTGTAGGTCTGCACGTACTCGAGCGCGAACGACCCGATCAGAATCCCGAGGAAGGCGAGCGCGATCCAGTCGAGCCCCGAGAGGTCCCCTTGCGCGATGTACTGGTCGATCGCGAGCTTGGTCAGGTACGGCTGGGCGAGCTGCAGGAACGAGTTCGCGATGATCGCGGCCAGCGCTCCCACAGCGTGCCACGTGTAGGGACGCAGGTAGCCCATCAGCCGGCGCATCAGGCGGGCGTCGTACGCTTTTCCGAGTACTTCTTCCTCGTGAAACGACATTCGTCAATCAGTCTCGAGTGCAGTCCCCTTCGGCATTCGGGGCATTCGGCATTCGGCGTTCGGCATTAGCTAGCCGCCAACTCTTCTTCGAGGAGCTGCTTTCTGTACAGCGCAGCGTATGCGCCCTCGTGCCGGACGAGTTCCTCGTGCGTGCCGCGCTCGATAATCCGGCCGCCGTCGAGCACGAGAATCTGGTCCGCGTCGCGCACCGTCGAGACGCGATGCGAGACGATGAGCGACGTCCGCTGCCGCAGGACGTCCCTGAGCCGGGCCAGGATCTCCTCTTCCGTATAGGTGTCCACCGCCGACAGCGCATCGTCCAGGATGAGGATCGCCGGGTCGGTCGCCACCGCGCGCGCGAGCGCGGTCCGCTGCTTCTGGCCGCCGGAGAGCGTGATGCCGCGCTCGCCGACAACGCTGTCGTAGCCCTTCGGGAACGAATCGAGATCCGTGTCGAGGCGCGCGATGCCAGCCGCGTCGTGGACTCTCGACGCGTGGACCCTCGTTTCGTCGACCCCGAAGAGGATGTTGCTCGCGATGGTGTCCGAGAACAAGAACGGCTCCTGCGGCACGAAGCCGATCCCGCCGCGCAGGACCGACAGCGGAATGTTCCTGACGTCGACGCCGTCGACGAACACCGCGCGCGGCGGCGGCTCGTGCAGCCTGGGCAGCAGGTTGAGCAGCGTGGACTTGCCCGACCCCGTGGGACCGATGAGCGCAACAGTCTGGCCGGGCTCGATCCGCAGCGACACGTTCTTCAGCACGGGCGGGCCATCGCCGTAGGCGAAGGTCAGGTCTCGGATCTCGATCGCGCCCTGGATCGTGCGGCTGAAGCCGTGCGCCACCTTCGCGGAGGGCGCCACCTTCGCAGAGGTCTCGACCGGGGAATACGCCTCGACAACCTGCGGCGCGTCCAGCACCTCGAGCATGCGCTTCCAGGACGCCATGCCGCGCTGCAGCATGTTCGTCACCCACCCGAACGCGATCATGGGCCAGCTCAGCATGACGAGGTACGAGTTGAAGGCGACGAACTCTCCGATCGTGATCCGGCCGCGGATCACTTCCCGGCTCCCGAGCCAGAGCACGAGCAGCGCGCCGAGGCCGAGGAAGAGCGACATGCTCGGATAGAAGAACCCCTGCAGCTTGATCAGCCCGCGGTTGCGCTCCAGGTACTCGAGGTTGGCGAGCCGGAAACGTTCGAGCTCCGCCCGCTCCTGCCGATACGCGCGCACGACGCGCACGCCGGCCAGCGCCTCCTGCGCGATGGCGCTGATCTCCGAGAGCTGCTCCTGGATCTTCTCGAACCGGCGGTGGATCGCCTCGCCGAAGACGCGAACCGAGATCGACACGAACGGCAGCGGCAGCAGCGCGACGGCCGTCAGCCGCGCGTCGATCGACAGCATCAGGACAATCGCCACCACGAACACAATGATCGTGTTCGACGAGTACATGACGGCCGGGCCGATCATCATGCGGACGGCGTTCAGGTCGTTCGTCGCGCGCGACATCAGGTCCCCCGTCCGGCGCGCCTGGAAGTACGCGAGCGGCAGCCGCTCGAGCGCGGCGAAGAAGTCGTTCCGGATCTCGTACTCGATTACGCGCGAGGCACCGATGATGATGCGGCGCATCAGAAACCGGAACAGCCCGCCCACCACCGCCACCGCGAGGATCAGGGCGGCGTAAAAGCCGAGCTTGCCACGCGTCACGCCCTGATTGAGGTCGTCGATCGCGTGCTTCAGGATCCACGGCGAGGACAGCGCGATGGCCGTCGTCACAATGACGCAGGCCAGGCCGGCGACGAAGGCGTGGCGGGAGCGGCGGGCGTACGGCAGGAGGCGGCGGAGCGCGGGACCCATTTCGTCGAGTATATCCGGGTGTGTTAGACTTTTTGGTGCCTCTCCCGGCAGGCTTGTTCCCCATCCACAACTGACTGCGACAGTTGCGGCCGCTCTGTAGCCAGACGCTCGTTTGAACGATAGGAATGTACATGTTTAAGAGACACGGCGGTATTGCCTTGCTATCGCTCGCGGCGCTCGCAGTGGCGGCCAGCCCGGCTGCCGCGCAGTACGGGGCGCGCCCCGACTCCACCCGCGCCACCGGCGAGACGTATCACGTCGAGGCCGCCCTCGGCTTCTGGAACCCGACCCCCTCCATCCTCGTGTCGAGCGAGCAGTTCGGGATCATCGGCTCGCAGATCGATGGCGTCGCGGACCTCGGGTTCGAGAAGAGCCGCTTCACCGGCTTCAACGTCGTCCTGCGCCCAGCGCTCAAGCACAAGTTCCGCCTGAACTACACGCCGATCAAGTACAGCGCGGAGGCCGTATTCCGGCGCGACATCATCTTCAACGGCATTCGCTACAACGTCGGTCTGCCGGTCGCGTCCGAGCTGAAGTGGAACGCCTGGCGCATCGGCTACGAGTGGGACTTCCTCACCAGGGATCGCTGGTTCGCCGGGCTGATCCTCGAGGCGAAAATCACCGACGTCGAGGTGAAGCTCGAAAGCCTGCTCGCCAACGAGTTCGCGCGCGCGCAGGCGCCGATCCCCGCGATCGGCGGCATCGGCCGCTTCTACCCCGTGGAGAATGTCTCGGCCACCTTCGAGCTGACGGCGTTCCACCTGCCGAACATCGACGAGGAGTACAAGGCGAACTACATCGACTGGGACCTCTATGGTACCGTCAACTTCTCGGAGAACTTCGGCGCGCAGGTCGGCTACCGCTCGTTCGACGTGAACTACACGGTCGAGCGGGACTTCGGCGACCTGGTCCTTCGGGGGCTCTACGTCAACGGGGTTGTACGCTTCTGACCTTCTCAGTAGGCACTAGGCACTCGGCAATAGGCACTCTGTGCGTTGACAGCACGCTGAGGGCGCACAGCCAGAATGCCTAGTGCCTAATGCCGAGTGCCTAGCGTCCAAACTGAATCCACACCCCCAAGTAGCGGGTATCCGCACTCTTGCGATCGACGTCCACCGGCCTGAAGCCTGACACCGAGTGCCAGCGCAGGCGCGTTGCGCCGCGCGAGGTGTCGAGCGGGATCGTCAGCTCGCGCTCTTCGCCGGGCGCGAGCTTCCTCTCGTCGCGCCAGGCGCCGGACGAAACGAGAAGGGTGTTGTCGACCGGTCCATTCCTCACGAACACTGCCGCCTCTGCCCCTCCCCCATCGAACTGCACCACGATTTCGGTCGTCGAGCCCCCGCGAATCCAGAACGCGTCAGGCTCGGCAAATGCGTTGTCATCGAGGAAGTACACGACCGCCTGGCCGTAGCGCCGCGCTCGCCGCGCGCGGGGCGCGTCGTCTAAGATCGGGCCGACGGCGGAGGGCTGGAGCACCAGGCGGTCGGATCCGACGGCAGGAGTACCCGATCCGTGCGCGATGAGCGCGGGAACGTCCACCGGGAGCACGATGGTCGTCTCGTGCGGCCGCAGCGTGAAAATCGGCTCGTCGAGCCGGAGGATGCGGAGCCGGAGCGGCTCGGTGCGTGGCCCGAGGAGGTCATAGCGGCCCGCAGGAATCCAGCCGGGCACCGCGAACGCGGGGCGCTCGCGGCTCCCGCCCAGCGCCCGCTCCGGCGACGCAATCCTGAGTCTCGACACGACCGCATCAGCCGTGGTGATCGCAGGTGGGAGAAGAAAGACGCCGACAGGCCGGCCGGCGGCGGCCGCTCGAACGAGGGCGAGCTGTGCCGGCGCGGCCGTGATGCCCGCCGCCCCGTCGAGACGCCAGACGATCGTCAGCGCCGCCATCGCCGCGATCGCGAACGTCACACCGGTCGCGGACGCGAGCGTCGCGCGTCCCCGCAGCCCTTCCCGCCCGAACCGCCGCAGCGCCAGCCAGGCGAACCCGAGCGCGGCAATCCATACCGCGGTGTGCAGGATCAGCTCTGACGCCGGGCCGCGGAAGAAGCTCGGGAAACCGCGCGGCAGGTCGGCCAGCGGCGACAGCCACTCGAGCCACAACGACACGCCGTCGCGGATGTTGTAGGCGAGCCGGCCGCGCTGGACGAACGCCAGCGTGACCGTCGTGAACATCGTCACCAACAGCGCCGCCAGAGCGGTGGCGCGCGTCCCGCGCTCGGTCATCCGACGCCAGGCCACGGCCGCGAAGATCCCGCCGAGCATCAGAATCGGCACCTGGAACCGCACCGGTACGCTCCAGCCGCCCCACCACATCCGCAGGAACGTCACGGAGACCATGTAGGGCACGGTGAGGATCGCCAACTCGATGGCGAGGCGGCGGGTCGGGGGGCTGGGAGCCCCGCCTACTGCCACGACCCACCCGCCAAACACCACGAAAAACACCGGCGCGTACAGCAGCAGGCCGAACTGCTGATCGAAGAGCACGCCGAGCAAGCCGTCCGGGACGAACGCCCACGACGCCTGCGTCCTGGCGAACGTGCCGTAAGGCGCCCGCGGATCGGGCGTGCCATAGATCGCGTAGAAGAACGAGAACCAGAGCGCCGCGCTCAGAAGCGGAATCGCGAGAAACGCAGCCGCCCCCCGCGCGCCGTCACGGCTCCGCGGCATACGCAGCAGGACGAACAGGCCGAACGCCCCCGCGAGAAACGCAAACCGGGCGTGGATCCACGGCAGCAGCGCCAGCGCTGCGCCGTGCAGCAGCCACACCCAGGTCCTGCCACCTGCCTCCTGCCTCCTGATTCCTGATTCCTGACCCCCGGCCTCCGTCCGCATCAGCGCCCAGACGCCGGTGAGGGTGATCACCCACGCAGGCGAATCCGGATAGACCGTGAAGCTGTGGAACGCGATCGGTGTCGCGCAGGAAGTCGCGCACGTGCCGAACCAGGCGGCCCCGGCGTCGCCGGAGGCGGCATAAGCGAGCTTCCAGAGCAGTCCGACACCGGCCGACGCGATGATGATCAGAAACAGGATGACGGCTCGATAACCGCCGAGCGCGAAGAAGGGAGCAATCAGTGCCGGCATGCCAGGGGCATGGATCGAATAGATCTCACCGTCCTTCCCCCGGACGAAATAATCCGGTCGCAGCGTGCCCTGGATGTACGCCGCGTAGTCACGCCGCGCGTGGTTGTTCTCGATCTTCAGATCGCGGTCGGAGAGCAGGCTCTGCGTGATGA
>JBOGJB010000241.1:0-2739 GCA_050745085.1 Vicinamibacterales bacterium | reverse complement strand
CGCCACCGTCGGAGTGGTGCCGTGGGTGGCCGCCTCGCTCGGCCCGGCCGGACCCTTCGGGCTCTGCTGCCCCTGCGCCGGGTATCGTGGCGAGCCAAGGTGGGCCGGCGGCGGCGTCACCTGTTTGTCGGGCCTCCCGAGGAACGGCTCGACGAGGTTCGGGAGACCGGTGGCGGCGCCGGGCGACCCGCGCCGCAGGATGTGCGGCGTGATGAGCACGACCAGCTCGGACTCATTCTTCTGCAGCGCCCTGCTCTTGAACAGCCAGCCGAGAATCGGGATGTCGCCGATCCCAGGAATCTTCCGGAGCGATGACGTCAGCGTGTTGTTGAGCAGCCCGGCGACCGCGAACGTCTGGCCGTCGCGGAGCTCCACTTCGGTCTCCGTGCGACGCGTGGACAGCGCCGGGATGCGGAAGCCCTGGATGGTCACGGCGCTCGAGAAGTCGAGCGCGCTGACCTCGGGCTTGACCTTCAGGTTGACGACGTCATCGTTGAGAATCGTGGGCGTGAAGCTCAGCCTGATGCCGAACTCCTTGAAAACGATCGTGACCGAGCCTACGTTCGCACCGCCCTGAACGACCGGATACGGGTACTCGCCGCCGGCCAGGAAGCTGGCTTCCTTCCCGTTGGTCGCCACCAGGTTCGGCTCTGCGAGGCTCTGAAAGAGCCCCTTGTCGGAGAGCGCCTTGATGACGGTGCCGACGTTGTACTTGTTGTTGAAAAGGAAGATGTTCAGCAAGTCGCTGAACGTCATCTTCCCGCCGGTGGCCGACACTTCGTCGCGGCCGCCGCCCCAGTTGTCGGGAGGGCCCTGAATCGACAGGCGATTCATCTCGTCGAAGTTGACCGACGGGAACTGCGAGGTGGTGACGCGCGACACGTAGTCGCGGTAGCCACCCGGGCCGGTGAAGAACGAGGCGCCCAGCTCGGTCAGCGCGCTGCGGCTGACCTCGGCGAACCGCACGCGCAGCAGCACCTGGTTGGATGCCACGCCCTCCTGAATCGTCAGCAGGTTGACGACGTCGTCCTTCTTCTCGACGTAGCCGGACGCGACCTCCGCCGCCTTGTCGACGACGTACTTGGTCGCGACGACGCCGGAGATGACGACGTCCTTGCCGCTGCCGTGGACGCCGATCTGCTCGCCCGGAAAGAGCTGGCGAAGCTGGTCGCTGAGCGTGCTCAGATCGCGGCGGACGGCGACCTCGTAGGTCTTGATGCCGCCGGTCCTGTCCCACACAAACAGCGAAATGGTTCCCGGCTTCTTGCCGTGGATCAGGAGCTGTTGCGGGGAGGTGACGAGCGCGTCGGCGATGTCGGGAACGGTGAGCGACACGCGCGCGATCGGCGCGCCCACGTTGAGCAGCGTCGATCGGCCGACCAGCAGGTCGATCGTGGTAGCCGAGGTCGCAGAGGTGGCGCCTGGGGTCGCGCCGTTGCCGAACGCACGCGGCGCCTGCGCCTGCGGTTCGCCCGCAGCCAGGAGCGGCGCCTGTTCGGCCACGAAGATGACGAGGATGACGAGCGCGAACCACTTTCTCATGGCGTCCTCCGGCCTCCTATCGGACGATTTCGGTGGCGCGCTTGTCGCCACGGATGACTTCGACGGTCGGTGCAGGCTCGGACACGAACACCGGCGCCTGCCCGGGCTTCTGAGTCTTCTTCACCATCCGCACGGGGGCCCGCGCGGCTCCGAGCAGCAGGGCGGTACGCATGCCCGGCGTCTCAGGCGTGCTCGTGTCCAGCGGGTTGCGCAGCGCGAGCTGGATCTTGCCTTCGGTGCTGGCCAGCGCCAGCCGCTCCGCCTGCTCCGGCGTCACGGCCATCGTGACGACGGTGACCTGGACGGGTTTGCCTTCCTTGTCGTCCCGCTCAATCCGCGTGCCGGCGGTCAGCACCTGTATGTTCTGCAGGACGACCTTCGTGATCGTCTCGGCGTTGGTTTTGCTCGGGCTGCCGGTCGCGAGCACGTCGACCCGCGTGCCGGGCAGCACGTAGCCGGCGACGCCGATGACCTCGTTGACGCGGACCGACACCGCGCGCATGCCGGTGGGGATGATCGGCGGCAGCCCCGCGCCGGCCTCCTTCGACGCGAGCTTCGCGCCCAGGATCGGCTCGTTGCGGACGACGCTGACGATGAGGCCCCGGCCGAGGATCTCCTCGGGGCGCGCGAACGCCCCCTCCGGCACATGCCCTTTCGGAAACTGCACGACGCGGAGGTCGTCGCTCTTGAGCTCGCTGCCGAGCGCCAGGTCCGCCGCGGCGACCACGACCGGCTGGGTCGGCGCGTTGACGGTCTGCACCGGCTGCGAGTTCATGTAGTTGTACGTGGCGTACGCAAGACCACCTCCGGTGGTGACCGCAAGGACGAGAACGACGAAGAGCTTGTTGCGCATGGCTACGGTGCCTCGTTTCTCATGATGGCCTTCACGCTCATCGTGATGGGGGCGCCGGTCTGCGTACCGGACACGACGAGCTGAGCCACCGGCTGCAAGAGCATGAATTCGAACGGATAGTCGATCTTGATCTCCGTCCCCCCGCCGACCGCGAGCGGTACGTTCGGGTCCACGCTGACGACCGCGGTGGCGTAGTTGTCGAGCGCGCCGTTCTGCATGTACTGCTGCGCGATCGCCGTGGCGTTGTCGGCAGTGGCGCCAGGCGTGACGGCGTAGCGTGCCCCCTCGCGTGCAGCGTTGGTGAGCACTTGCCACGTCTGGTACGCCCGGCCGAACTCGAAGAT
>JBOGJB010000240.1:0-3555 GCA_050745085.1 Vicinamibacterales bacterium | reverse complement strand
GATCTCCTCCCCGGGACCCTCGACATGTTGATCCTCAAGGCCGTGTCGCTCAGGCCGCTCCATGGCTACGGCGTGCTGCTTCGGATTCGCCAGATCTCGAAGGACGCGCTGGACATCCCGCAGGGCTCCCTCTACCCCGCGCTCTACCGGCTCGAGCATCAGGGGCTCATCGTAGCCGAGTGGGGCGAGAGCGAGAACAAGCGGAAGGCGAAGTACTACACCCTCACGCAGGCGGGACGGAAGCGGTTGCGTGAGGAGGCGGCCGGGTGGAACCGGCTGGCGTCGGCGATCGCCGCGGCGCTGGACGCGACGCCGGACGAGGTGTGACGTGATCGACCGCCTTCGATCGCTCCTGACCGCTCTGTTCCGCCGGAGCCGGTTCGAGGACGGCATGGCCGACGAGCTGCGCTTCCACGTCGATGCGTACGCCGACGACCTGGTGCGGTCGGGCGTGCCGCGCGACGAAGCGGCGCGGCGGGCGCGGCTGGAGTTCGGCGGCGTCGAGGGCGTGAAAGAAGAATGCCGCCAGGCCCGGGGACTGCGCCTGTTCGACGAGCTGCGGCAGGACATCCGCTATGCCGGACGGCTGATGGCGAAGACGCCTGGCTTTACGGCAGCCGCGATTCTCTCGCTCGCGCTGGGCATGGGAGCGAACACCGCGATCTTCAGCGTCATGGACGCCGTTCTCTTGAGGATGGTGCCGGTCAAAGACCCGGGGCAGCTGTACTTCCTCGCCCACGGCACAGGTGACAACCCAGGTCTGAGTTCCACCTATCCTTTGTTCGAGCGCTACCGCGGTCACCTCGACGTCTTCGCAGGGATCACCGCCTACAACATTCAGCAGTTCAAGGTGTCGACGGAGGCCGGGGCCGAGCTCGTCGACGGTCAGTTCGTCGCCGGCAACTATCACGACGTGCTCAGGGTGAGGTTCGTCCTCGGACGCGGTTTCGCGTCGGAACCGGACCAACCGACCGACGGCACGCCCATCGCCGTTATCAGCAACACCTACTGGGCGCGCAGGTTCGGACGGGCTGCGGACGTCATCGGCAAGACGCTGCTCGTGCAGGGCAAGATGGTGGCTATCGTCGGCGTCACCGGCGCGGGGTTTCATGGCCTCAGGCCGGGAAGGCACCTCGATATCACGCTGCCGATGTCGGTAAAGGTCCTCGACGACCCAGGATTCCTGGACAGGCACGACACGTGGACGGGGTTGAACATAGTCGCGCGTTTGAAATCGGGCATCACCGACACTCGGGCGCTGGCAGGCGTCGACACCGCATTCCAACAGTACATGTCCGGACCGGAACAGGACTGGGTCCGGCGCGGAGGACGCACGCCTGACGGCCTCAGCGTAGCGCGGCTCGTGCCGGCCGGCAGAGGCACCGGGGCGCTTCGCACACAATACGACCGATCGCTGCGCGTGCTCATGGCCATGGTTGGGGTCTTTCTCCTGATCGCATGCGCAAATGTTGCCAACCTGATGCTCGCCAGAGCGTCGACCCGCGTGAAGGAAGTGGCCGTCCGGATGAGCGTCGGCGCAGGCCGGGCGCGGCTCGTCCGACAGTTCCTGACTGAAAGCCTGCTGCTCGCGCTCTGCGGCGGCGCAGTGGGACTTCTGGTGTCGCTGTGGGCCACGACGGCCATTGTCTCGGTCTTTCGCGCCGGACAGGTGCCGGTTGTACTCGACGCTGCGCCAAACGGCAGGGTGCTCGCGTTTACAACCGCGATATCGCTGCTGATGGGAATCGCCTTCGGTCTCGTCCCCTCACTCAAAGCGACACGTATGGATGTAACGCCGACGCTCAAGGAGAACTCCGCCTCCCCGACCGGGGGCCGCGGGTCGGTGCCGGCGGGAAAAGCGCTCGCCGTCTGCCAGGTCGCGCTGTGCGTCCTCCTGATCGCCTGCACGGGTCTGCTCGTGCGCAGCTTCCGCAATCTCAAAACCCTGGATGCAGGATTTCAGAAGGAGAACGTGCTCCTCTTTTACCTGGATACGAGAGGCACCGATTCCCAGGTCATGCACTTTTACGGTGGACTACTCGAACGTCTGCAGGCGCTGCCGGGTGCGCGTGCAGCGTCCTTCTCCACGGCGAGCCCGCTGGCGACGGATTCAGAGGAGCGAGGAATCCAGATTCCCGGCCTTCGTGAGGAAGCCACGATCCGTACGGCCGTCACGAATCGGGTTACGGCCGACTATTTTTCCACGCTTGGCATCGGGGTTCTTCGAGGCCGAGGGTTGACCGCCCGGGACTCCTCGAACGCGGCAAAGGTTGCCCTCATCAACGAAACGATGGCGCGCGCCTATTTCGGAGAATCCGACCCCGTGGGCCGCACGTTCAGCTTCGCGAGCATGCCCAAGGACCCGGTCACGATCGTCGGCATCGTCCGGGACGCCCGCCAACGACATCTTCGGGAACCTGCGCCGCGGATGGCGTACGTTCCGCTCGCACAGGCCGAAGAGCCTCCGTCGCTGCTGACGGCCGCGATCCGCACGGCGCAGGATCCGCGGTCGCTCGAGACGACGATACGCGACACGGTGCGCCGGGTCAGCCCGGATCTCCTCGTCAGTTACGTGCGAACGATGGACGAGCAGCTCGACGCCTCGCTGGTCCGGGAACGGGTCCTGGCGACCCTCTCGACCGGCTTCGGAGTGCTCGCGTTGCTCCTCGCGTGCGTCGGGCTCTACGGCGTGATGTCGTACGGCGTCGCGCGTCGCGCGCGGGAGATCGGCATCCGCATCGCGCTCGGTGCGCAGCGCACAGCCGTCCTGTGGCAGGTGGTACGCGAAACGCTGGCTGTGTCAGCGGCAGGAATCGTGATCGGGCTCGTCGCCGCCCTGGCGACCACCCGCCTCGTCTCCACGTTCCTGTTCGGGTTGTCGGCTCGCGATCCACTCACGCTGCTCGCGACGAGTGCCGTGTTGTTCGTGACCGCGCTGCTCGCGGGCTACCTGCCGGCGCGGCGCGCCGCCAGCGTCGATCCGGTCCGCGTGCTCAAGGCGGAGTAGGCCCCGTGATCTCCGTGTCTCCGTGTTGATCACGCTCCGTGACCTCCCTGGTCTCCGTGATCCGGGGGCAGGTACACCCGCTCGTACTCCAGAGTTTCGCGATTGATGAGCAGGTAGGACCGCGAGACGAGGTCCAGGCAGACCGACCGGACGCCCGAGACGGTCATCTCGACGAAGCGGTGATGATGGCCAAACAAGTGGAGCCTCGGCTTCGCCGACGCTATCATCTCGTTGACGGGCGTCTTCCCGGCGTCGTGACCGCCGACCGCCCGGAACGGGCGCGGCGCCTCGTGGGTGAGCAGGACGTCGAGGCCGCGCATCCTCTTCACCGCCTCGACCTCTTCGCGGACGAAGTGCCGGCGCTTGTCGTCCTTCCCCTTCTTGACGAGCTCGCTCGCTTGTTTGTCGTACCACGTCGGCGCGAACGTGCCGCCGACGCCTGCCACCCGCAGGCCGTCGATCTCAATCGGCGTGCCGTTGGGGACGTAGAAGAGGTTATCGATCCCTCTGGGGTCGGAAGCGCCTGCGGCCCGCGCGAGGCGCCGGGG